>CADBKS010000006.1 GCA_902795255.1 uncultured Chloroflexota bacterium | reverse complement strand
GGTTGGGATCTGCGATCTGCGGGAACTTTCCGGAAGCTTTCCAGTCATAGTTTCCGGAGTCGACAATAATGCCGCCAAGCGTTGTGCCATGCCCGCCGATGAATTTCGTGGCGGAATGCACGACAATATCCGCACCATGTTCGATCGGACGGATCAGGTAGGGTGTTCCGAAGGTATTGTCGATCACCAGCGGGATCCCGTGTTCATGTGCGATCGCTGAGATCGCGTCAATATCGGGGATATCCGAATTCGGGTTGCCCAGGGTTTCCAGATAGACCGCTTTGGTATTCGGACGGATCGCCGCTTTCACTTCTTCAAGATCATGCGCGTCCACAAAGGTGGTGCTGATCCCGTAAGGCTCCAGTGTATGTGCGAACAGGTTGTAGCTGCCGCCGTAAATCGTTTTCTGAGATACGATGTGATCCCCTGCCGAACACAGCGCCAGCACTGCGTACGTGACCGCGGCTGCACCGGAGCCGACAGCAAGCGCATCCACACCGCCTTCCAGCGCGGCGATCCTTTTTTCCAGGATCTCCTGTGTCGGATTGGAAAGACGTCCGTAAATATGTCCGCCCTCGGAAAGTTCAAACCGGGCTGTCGCCTGCGCGCAGTTTTCAAAAACATAGGATGTCGTCTGATAGATCGGAACGGCCCGGGCGTCCGTGGCGGGATCCGCCTGTTCCTGTCCGACATGGAGCTGCATTGTTTCAAATCTGTACTTTGCCATAAAGTCTGTTTTTCACCTTTCCGTAAAATTTCTGTACCGGTGCCCATCACGCCCGGCGGAGGGTACGAAGCATAACAGGATTTTGCTGTTTGGATCTCCGCGTTTATGCGGATGCTTAATGTTTGACGATAGTTTGTTTATACATTGCTAAATAGTATTTGTCAACAAATATTTTCGGATTCTCAGCTTCAAAGTCATCGGAGCGTCTTTATTTTCTCCCGGATCGCAAGGACTTTCCTGCGGCACAACAGGCAGATGACCAGAACGATCAGGGCGATCACCGCCGTCAGCGCGGCTGCCAGCCCAAAGCCGTTCACCCATAAAGGTTCCGGAAAGAGCCGGATCAGGGAGTCGCTGTCATAAAAAAGCCATGAATCCCCGGTAAAGAAAATATGGTGGAAGCCTTCAAAAAAAGCGTCGAACCCGGTCAGAATCCCGATGCCGATCAGGATGATCAGGAACAGGGTAAGGGAACTGCCCCAGATCAGCGAACGCAGGAACCCCGGCAGGGAATCCGGCTTGCGGCTGACCATCAGGCCCGTAAAGATGATCAGCACGATCATACAGGCCATCACCGAGCGGCAGGTCTGAAAAACATCCTTCACATCCCGCATGTGGGAGAGCTCCCGTTCGTTATACAGGGGAGAACCGTCCTTCATCTTCAGTCCGGCAAGGTAATCATCGGGAAGTTTATGCAATACATCCGTGATGTAGTTCACCGACGCGGTCCCGTATTCGATCCGCTCTTCCAGCGTGAACCCGTAAGGGTCCGCCGGGGAATCCGGGGATTTGTATTCATGCACGAGATAAGCCGGCGTAAACACCATCGTCACCGCGCTCATCAGAATAACGAAGGGCAGGATGATCGTTACAACAGCGAAAAACAGATATCTTCCTTTCATGTCCGTCTGCTCCGGGTCCAAAAGTATTTAACTATTTTACGCCATTTCCGTTCCGTTCCGGCTCAATCATGGTAAAATAGAAAACCGTGAGCCCCTGTAGCTCAATGGACAGAGCGTCGGTCTTCTAAACCGCAGGTTGCTGGTTCGAGTCCAGTCAGGGGCGCTCTTTTTTTAACTTTTCAATCGTCTTTTGCATAATATTCTGAAGATTTGAAATTTCACGGGAAACGGCAGTTTTGTATTTTGCCGGCGGTCAGGCATCCGCAATTAAACTGCATTCCGGATGCTGTCCGAAAATCATGGAGGAAACGGCTCATGCCCAAATGGCTAAAAATCACACTGCTCGCACTTGGAGTCGGGATCGTTGGACTGATCGTGCAGTTTCTTCCCATTATCATTATGGTCATCAGCGCTGTAAACGCGAAAATCGAGGTTTATGACGATATATCATCCTACGGGAATTATCTCGCCGGCGCGGACAGGGACGGAAAGAACAAATGGAGCAAATGGGATATGGACGAGAGCATCTGGCCGTCCCGTATCACGGATTCCATGAAGGTTTTAGATTATAAAATGGTCTTTTTTGATCCCTGGGATAAGCAGTATCTGGGGTACCTCGCTGTTCAATATACTCCGGAAGATCATGCCGCAGAGGTTTCCCGGCTGCGAGCTTATCCCTCCACGGATTACGTCGGCATCTACAGCGTCACTGAAGAAAAGACCCATGAGCTGCTGGCGGTCAATGCGGATGCGTACCAGGGATTCGTCTACGCGCTGTCCACCGGAGAAAACCGGATCGTTTATGCCGAACAGATCTTCTGCAATTACATGTTTGATCTGGATTATACGAAGTATATTCCCAAAGACTACCTGCTTGACGGCTTCAATGCACAGCCCGATAATCCTTATCGCAAACAGATGATGAACGAAGAATAAACAAACAGTTTTTATTCCTGCAAAGTGATCATACTGATATGGTGCTGCGGTTACCCGGACTGAATGGGAAAATAAAACCGCAATGATACGCAGCGGTACATACAGGCATGCGCCTCACGGCAAAGAGGATCCACGGCATGACGGTGCCGGCTTCGCTGATCTATCTTACTTTCTTCCGGAACATCTTCATGAACCAGTTTGACTGGTTATAGGTATACTTCATCCGCTGCAGTTTTTTCTGCCGCTTTTCGTATTCCTTTACCGTGGCGATGGAAACTGCTTTCGCCCGACTCCCGTGAGTATAGACATCGCCAAAGGTTTCCGCGAACATCTCGGTGGCGGAGGAACTTCCGTAGCCGGATGTGATCTTTCTGTTCTGCAGCGTCGGACTTCCCGCGGTATTGAGCTGCCCTTTATAATGCTTTTTCGAGCGGGTAATACCCTCGATCTTATCGCCATTCTTTTTTCTGCCGGCATCGATATCCGCCTGATTCTGCCGGAATAACTGCTGCACTTTCTCGTCCGGTATGACCATACCTTTTTCATCCACAAAATGCATGCCGTCAGAAGAAAAAGTTTTGATGCCGGCTTTTTGACGGCGGGAAAGGATATTCTGATTCAGCAGCACCTCTGTCAGAATTTCGTTCTCAGTGGTCTTCCTTATGTTTTCCGCCGCTGCCTGTTTTCTGCCGGCTCCCGGAGAGACCAGCGAACTGCCGAGAACATGACCGAGTTCGTGATTGCCGGCATGTTCGACGTCACCGTTAAGCTGCTGGTTTTCCCGCTTGTCACGCTGATCTGCTTCCCGTTCCATTTCTCCCTGCGGATCATCCCGGTCATAATAGGCGTTATACTTGATCGGGGTTTTGTCATAACCGCCGGTTGTAGGTCTGACGGACATTTTGGCTTTCTCTTTGGTATCATAAAGCATCATGTCCCCGATCTTGTTGCGCAGTTCCGGATAATCCCAGATCTGCCGGGCCATGTGTTTCAGTTTTGTCTTGGAGAGGTCAAGATTCACCTGATATTCTACAGTGTCTTTCTGCGCTGCTTCAGTCGGTTTGACCTGTCCGTTTTTGTTTCCGGTAAATTTTGCGAAAATGCCGTATGCTTCATTCAGCGTTTGCGCGCCATCGATCTCTTTCTGAATCTTTTCGACTTCCGGAATATTGCCGGGGTTGAACCGGTCGGTGTTCTCATCCTCCGGGGATAACTCATAAGAACGCTTGTCTACCTGACGCGTTTTATTGTCATTATGTTCATATTTCGGCTGTCCCTGCAGCATTCCGGTCTGAATGGCAAGCTCCTCGGCCTGATATTCACCCAGACGGTCGCTGATGCTTCTGATCAGTGATTTGTACTGTTTGGTCCGGGTCCCGGTCTTGAATACACCGATCGGTTTGTTGACCAGTTCCACAAGGATATCGCGCAGGGCATAATCCTGATAGGCCGCCCGTACCATGAAAGAAAGCGCCGGCTTGGGTCTGAATCTGACTTTGGCTTTTCCGCCGCTGTTCAGCTTCGCCTTTTTTACCAGTTCCACGAGGTCCGGCATGATGGCGTTGAAAACATTCGCCCCCCGGCCGGTGTTGAAAGTCCGCATCGCCTGCCCTTCCACCTCGGAAAGACTGCCTGCATCACCGGGGACCTCGTCATTTTCATCCTGTGTGAATGAGCCTCTTTTCGCCCTGAATTTCGGATTTTTGAGATCCGGCTTCATCTGGACAGTACCGTGGGGAACGGACTGCGAGGCATTTCCCCGCACCGCGCCCTGCTGAACGGTGTGCACCAGTTCGTGCGCCGCAAGCGACGGTGAAAAACCGCCTTTGCCAAAATAGACATCGCGCCCCTGCGTCCAGGCCTGTGCACCGATCTCCTGACTGCGCTGAATGCTGTCAGCGTCAGTATGGAACTGTACCCGGGAAAAATCCGCACCGAGACGTTCGCCCATTTCACGTCTGAGCGTTGCGGGAGAGGTGGATGTCACGCCTTCAGAGAGCCGGTCCGCTTCTGCTTCAGCCTTCGGCTGCTGCATGATATTCGCAGCAAGACTGTTGGGCAGCAGCGTATCTTTGTCCGCGCCATGAAATTGCAGTTCGTCCGGCGAACCGCTCGTCATATTTCGCTTCTCAAATACCTTCCCCATCCGGCACCTTATTCATCATTCCCGGGTCATACCCCGCACTCCTACTCTATGGATCGCGCCAGCCTGTTTTGAATAATTTCGTGATCAGTTCTCTGAATATTATATTGTAAATTGTAAACACCGGGACATCGTTTTTTTGCTTTTCGTTAGTCGGTTCAATCGATCCCGGTATTTTAATGCATTAACCATGTTTATCTCAGGTATATGACTGTAAATACGCCATAGGAAAGAAAGAGCTCGGGCAAAAATAAGCGCTGTCGTATAACACGGTTTCGTTTTATTCCATCCTATTATCTGTAAACAGGACTCCGTTTCGCTCACTTTTTATTTTCATTGATAAAGTCCATTTAAACAGACCACGCCAGAAGAAATAATTTGTATAATACAAATGCAAAAAATCTTGCCCGTCCGGCACGTGTGCAGACACACGGTCAGAGGAAGGAGCCGGATCATTTCCGTGATTTCCGGCAAAACCGGTAAAAATGCCATCAGTGTCAAAAAGGGAGTAAAAAAAGGAAAAATCAAAATAATCGGGCATGCAGAACATGATTACGGTAAACACGATGATCCTTCCATGCGGACTTTATCCGATAATCTGAATCCCGATCCCGAAAAAACAAACCGGATCGGAAATAAATATGCTCCGGCTAATCGACAATGATGAACAAAAAACAGGTATCCTCCGTTATATACGGGTGTGTCTTATTATGAGCCGCGGGTGTATAAATAAATGTGACATCTCAGGCTCATTACCTGGGGGTGCCGGGGCCGACGGGTGGCCGACAGGCCAGCCCGATCGGCCCCGGCTAAACAAACCAGGCGCGGCGAGCAGCTTTTGCTAACATACGAACGATCGGGCCGCGCCTTGCGAAGCACTCACTTTTGACTGCCATGTGCATATTAAAGTGAGCTCATATAGTAGTAAATAGGAGGCCAATGGTTTCTGTAATTCTCTTTCCGTCCTCATTTTACGATCTCTGCAAAGTTGATGAAGATATGCAGCAGGAATATGATGCTGCTCTGAACACGGGACTTTTTAAAATATTGCTTTTCAGTTACGATGACTGGTTCAATCGCGGAAAACTAAAACTGTCGGATGAGCCACAGACAGATACTCATGCGGTCTATCGCGGCTGGATGATGAAGCCGGAGCAGTATCAGGCCTTTTATACTGAATTACGAAAGAGAAATATCAGTCTGGTCACAGATCCGGACATGTATTCTCACATGCATATCTTCCCGAATGTATATCATGATCTTGCCGGCGATACCGCAGGGATCCTTACTTTTCCTCTTCATGCGGAAATCGATATTGAAAAGGTGAAGCAGATTTTTCCCCGATTCATGGTCAAAGATTATGTAAAATCTGTGAAAGGGACCGAATTTCCGGCTTACTTTACACAGGTCACAACGCAGGCGGAATTTGACCGCTGGATGGAAGTCTTCTATGATTACAGGGGGTCACTGCTGACCGGCGGGATCTGCATAAAAGAATACCTTAGCCTAAAGAAATATGATGGAAGGACCAATGAATTCCGTGTATATTACATCGGGAATAAAGTTGCTTCCATATGCAGAAATTCACTTCAGGATTTCTATACGCCGGAACCTCCCGCAAAGCTGGTGGAGAAATACAGTGATCTGCCAAGTATATTTTATACGGTCGATTATGCTGAGCTGGAAGATGGGAGCTGGAAAATCATTGAAGCAGGGGACGGATCTGTTTCCGGCCTGTCCGACAAACAGGATCACAAGGCATTTTTCAGGTCACTGTATCAATGCCTGAACTAAAATATATTTTATCCGCAGGAGATAAAAATGAAAGCGTATATTCATGCATTTCGGGGCATGCCTTATAACGATGACTGCCGCGCAGCCCGTGACGGGTTTCGGAAACTGGGAATTGAAACCGTTCTTTTTACAACCAATGAAGAATTTGACACGAGGAACCCTGAAGACGTGGTCGTCGGCGGTACGATCATGATCTGGAACGCATTGAATGAGCGGGGAATTGAATCCGGGCATCATGATTACCCTGAGGAACTGACCGGGTTCCGGGGAAGGAATATCCGTCAGATAAGGCTGAAAGACATCCGTGAAGAGATCCTTCCGGTCTTTATCAAACCGGTCGAAGAGAAAACAGCCCCCGGTATCGTTGTGAATACCATGTCGGATCTCGGAGAGTATCAGCAGCTGGATCCTGAAACAGAAATTTACTGCAGCGATGTCGTTCATTTCATATCCGAGTGGAGATGTTTTCTGCGGTATGGAAAAATCATCGGTATCCGCTTCTATTACGGGGATCCTGACGCAGAATGTGACCGAAAAGTCATTGATGCAGCGGTCCGGGCTTATTCGAGCATGCCTGCCGGCTGTGCGCTGGATTTCGGTGTAACAGATGACGGACGCACCCTGCTGATCGAGGTAAATGACGGTTTTTCACTCGGAACATA
This sequence comes from uncultured Chloroflexota bacterium, assembly GCA_902795255.1. The sequence goes on along the minus strand of CADBKS010000006.1, from coordinate 24,329 downwards.
TGGTCTGGATCCGGTTTTATATGCGAAGCTTCTTACAGCACGCTGGGCAGAGCTGAATCATACTGAAGATATTTTCAAAAATGAGCAATAAGATCACATCGTCCCGGGAAGTTAGGCATTCGCCGAATCACGGTCCTGTTATTCTCATAAAATGCCGCACGGGCATAAGGAATGGTAGAATTACACCATCTTTATAAAAACGGGAACGGAGAAGCTTATGACTGCTGTGGGGAACACTTTTTTCTTTGAATGGGAAGTCATGCTCATGGCCTGGCTCCAGACGAATGCCGGTGCTTTCGGGATCAGGGCCGCATCGTTCTTCACCCAGTTTGGGGAAGCGATCACGATCATCCTGATCGTCGGGTTGTTTTACTGGGGATTCGACAAAAACTTCGGGAAACGCCTCATGATCAGCCTGCTCGCGGTTTCCCTGTGGGGACCGATGCTGAAGAATATTGCCCTGAGGCGGCGGCCGTATCTTGACCACGAGACCGTTAACTGTCTCCGTCCGGTTGAAAAAGGGGATATTAATGATCCCGCCATCCAGGGTTTCTCATTTCCCTCGCTCCACGCATCCAACACGGCCGCCCTGTATACAAGCATCGGGCAGTATCTGGAAGGCGGCGTCCTGAAGGTGATCTGCCTGCTGCTCCCTCTGCTGGTCGGACTCTCAAGAGTTTTTCTCGGCGTACACTATCCGACCGATGTGCTTTTCGGCTGGGCGTTCGGATATTTGGTCCTGCTGCTGATCGAGCTCCTTTATAAGAAGCTTCCCGATCCGTTTTGGATCCTTGTGATCCTTCTTGCCACCGGTATTCCCGGATTTTTCTACTGCAAAAGCGCGGATTTTTACACCGCATACGGTCTGACCGCGGGAACGGCGCTGGCCTTTCTGTTTGAACAAAAGCATGTAAACTTTCCGCCGGCGGAAAATTATCTGCTTTCTCTCGTGCGTGTCATCGGCGGCGGCGTCATCTTCATCGCCCTTTCAACCGTGCTCAAGCTGCCTTTCCCGAAAGAACTTCTGGACTCCGTTTCCACCGCCGCATTTCTGATCCGATCGGCACGCTATGCCGTCTGCGCATTTGTGATCTTCGGTGTTTACCCGCTGTGTTTCGGGAAAGGGAAGCTGAAGCTGTAACCGGACACAGAAAAAACTTATCGAACAACAAAAACGCTGTTTCCGCAGCGTTTTGTTTTTCAAAAGCATTTCGGTGAAGGCTTTGGGCGCTTTCAGGCTTCCGTCAGGAAATCCCGTATCAGTTCATCCCTTGAACACGGATCATGATGGCTGCCGACGCAGACATCAGCATCGATCTGCCGGACAGTCCCGGCAAGACTGCTGCACTTCAGCGGATCGCTTTTCCAGGTCGGGAAAGCCCCGTAGGCTGCATCCCCCATGAAAAGTACTTTTTCCCCGGGGATATGGACCAGAGAGGAATCTTCCGTATGCGGTGACTCTGTCTGAAAGATCCGGACCGGACAATTGCCGGCATTCAGATTCAGTTCTCCGCTGAAAATGAGATCCGCGAGTGTGACGATCACGGGACGGTTCCCGGCATATTCATTCCGGATGGTTTGATCCATGGCGAGGAAAAACTCAGAGCCTTCGCTCCGGATCCTGTCACGGATCTCCTCAAGGTTCCTGTTTGTTTTTTCATTTGCGATGCACAGCCCGCGGACCGAGTGCATGCCGAAGGTATGGTCCCAGTGCCAGTGGGTTAGGATCGTCAGCGCAGGCAGCGGAAGCGACGCTTCTTCCAGGGTCCGATAGAACAGTCCGGTATGGTCCGCAGAGTGACCGGCATCTACCGCAATGCTCCACCGGTCACCGCGGATGTACCCCAGCGCAGGTCTGTCCCGATACTCTTCATGCGGCAGGATCCAGACCCGCTCTGAAATCCGCTTCAATTTCATCAATGTTTTACCTCCGGTCCCGGGATACAGCGGAAAATTCTCCGTCAGTAAATCCGTCCTTTTTCTATATCTTACCACCCCATGCCCGATCAGATACGGAAATTCCCGTGTCTTTCGTACGGATGTCAGGATATAATGAGTACTGCCGGGCAGCAGAAACGGATCGGGCAGCTTCCGGTCCCGGCGGAAACAGCAGGCTCCCGAACAGGATGGCAATTATGAAATCATTTATTTTAGGGGAAAATTCCGTCTCCCGTATTGCTCAGGGCTGTATGCGGATCAGCGGACTGAGTGATGCCGATCTGGACCGTCTGGTCAAAACCGATCTGGACCTCGGCATTGATTTTTTTGATCATGCGGATATTTACGGCGGGGAAGGCCTTTGCGAACAGCGGTTCGGAGAACTTCTCCGGTCCAAGCCCGGACTCCGAAACAGGATGTTCATTCAGACAAAGTGCGGGATCCGGAACGGATCCTATGACTTTTCGCGGGCGCACATTCTGGCATCCGCGGAAAGCAGCCTGAAGCGTCTCGGGACCGACCGGATCGATTATTTCCTTCTGCACCGGCCGGACACCCTGATGGAGCCGGAGGAAGTCGCAGAAGCCTTTACGAAACTGTACCGCGAGGGGAAAGTCAGAGCTTTCGGGGTTTCCAACCATCATCCGCTGCAGATCGAACTGCTGCAGCAGGCACTGGGGGATATCCCGCTGATCATTGATCAGCTCCAGTTCAGTCTCACAAACACCACCATGATCGACGCCGGCCTCAACGTCAACATGGAAAACGCCGCTGCCGTTAACCGGGACGGAATGGTGCTGGAATACTGCCGCCTGCACCACATCACGATCCAGGCATGGTCGCCTTTCCAGTACGGCTTCTTTGAGGGAACTTTCATCGGCAGCAGCAAATATCCGGATCTGAACAAAAAGCTGGAAGAGACCGCGGCCCGCCATAACATCACGCCATCAGCCGCCGCCATCGCATGGATCCTGCGGCACCCCGCTGGGATCCAGCCCATCGTCGGAACGGTCCGGCCGGAACGCATGAAAGAGATCTCCGCGGCAGCGGATATTACGCTCAGCCATGACGAGTGGTATGAATTGTATACCGCTTCCGGCAAAAGCCTGCCATAGTGTATATACGCATACGGAATACAGCAATGCTTTGCCGTCCGGGATCCGGAAACAATGGATGCCTCCGAATGGCTTTTCCGCATTACGTTTCCACGAAACGGGATATATAATCTTAATCTGAAAGGAGATCGGGATGTCAGCTGACCGGGTTTATGCAGCCATTGACCTGAAATCATTCTACGCGTCCGTAGAGTGTGTTGAACGCGGCCTGGACCCGATCACGACCAATCTGGTGGTAGCCGACGACTCCAGAACGGAAAAAACGATCTGTCTGGCGGTCTCACCGGCACTGAAAACCTTCGGGATCCCGGGCAGACCACGCCTGTTTGAAGTCGTCTCCCGTGTCCGGAAACTCAATGCGGACCGTCAAATCAAAGCGCCGGGCAGAAAACTGACAGGAACTTCATGGAACCTGAACGAACTTCTGAAAGATCCGTCTCTTGGAATCGACTACATCACCGCAGTACCCCGCATGAGCCATTATATGCGGGTCAGCGGCGAGATCAACGCCGTTTACCAGCAGTATATCGCTCCGGAAGATATTCATGTTTATTCGATCGATGAAGTATTTATCGACCTGACCGGCTATCTGAAAACCTACTCGCTCACTCCCCACGAGCTGACCGTCAAACTGATCCATGAGGTATTCAGCAAGACCGGGATCACGGCCACCGCGGGGATCGGCACTAACCTGTACCTTGCCAAGATCGCCATGGATATCGTCGCGAAACATGCGGAACCCGACAGCGACGGGGTCCGCATTGCCGAGCTTGACGAGATGTCCTATCGCCAAAAACTGTGGAACCACAGGCCGATCACAGATTTCTGGCGCGTCGGACACGGTACTGCAGACCGGCTTGCAGAAAAAGGGCTTTACACGATGGGCGACATTGCCAAATGCTCACTGGGGAAGAAGCCGGATTATTACACGGAAGAACTTCTTTATGACCTGTTCGGTGTGAACGCGGAACTGCTGATCGACCATGCCTGGGGATGGGAACCATGTACGATCGCCGATATCAAATCCTACAAGTCCGACAGCTCCAGCATCAGTTCCGGACAGGTACTGAAGTGTCCGTACAACTTTGAGGACAGCAAACTGATCATCAGGGAAATGGCGGAAGATCTGGTTCTGGAACTTGTCAGGGAGGGCCTGCAGACCGATCAGATCGTCCTGAATGTCAGTTACGATGCTGAAAATCTTTCCGCATCAGACCGCGCGGAAAAATACAGCGGTCCCGTAAAAAAAGATTACTACGGCAGGACCGTTCCCAAATCTGCCCATGGTTCCGCGAACCTCAGCGGATATACGGCTTCCGGGAAACTGATCACTGCCGCATTTATGGATCTCGCAGACAGGATCCTTGACCGGAAGCTCCTGACCCGCCACATCTATGTCATTTTCAATCATGTGCTGCCGGAGGCGCAGGTCCCGTCGGCTGAAACGGTCCTCCAACCGGATCTTTTTTCTTTCTCCGGCAATTCGGAAGATTCGGATGAAGAGGATAAAGCCTCTCTCGAGAAGGAGAAACGGCTGCAGCAGTCCGTTATTGAGATCCAGCATAAATTCGGGAAAAATTCCGTTTTCAAAGGCATGAGCCTTCTCGAAAGTTCCACGCATAAAGAACGGAACGAACAGATCGGCGGCCACCGGTCCTGACCGTTCAAAGGAGTGTCGGATTTGTCAAGTATCCATCAGTATGACGACATCATGGATCTTCCGCATCCCGATCCAAAACGGCACACAAGGATGTCCGTTCAGGCCCGTGCGGCCCAGTTTATGCCGTTTGCAGCCCTTACCGGTTATTCGGCAGTGATCGAAGAGATCACACGAAAAACAGAAGAACGTCCCATTCTGGATGAAAGTGAAAAGCAAAGAATCGGGAGGAAACTCCGCCGGCTGAAAAACCATCCGGATCCGGAGCAGATGGTGCGGATCACCTATTTTCTGCCGGATCTGAAGAAGGAAGGCGGAAGCATTGAAACTCTCAGCTCCACGGTCAGAAAAGTTGACGAATTTGAACGGCAGCTTGTTCTTACGGATGAACGAAAAATCCCTTTCAGCGATCTTCTGGAGATCGGGATTTACGAAAAAAAAGGGGAGGACTTATGATTCCCCCCTTTTTATATCTCAGTCATTGGCGTTGAGCCATTCTTTCAGCAAGGCGCTGTACTTCGGCAGATCCTCTACATAACACATGTGCCTGCAGTACTCAAAAAGCTCCCATCTTGCGTTCGGGATCCCGTCTGCCATCGTTTTGGCAATGTAGGGCGTTGAAAGGTCATTGCCGCCACTGATCACCAGTGCCGGTTCCCGGATGTTCCCCAGCTGCGGGATCACATTGAAATCCTTCAGCGTACCGAGCGGCGTATATTCATTGGGCCCCCACGCGGTAACATAAGCTTCATGTCCGCTCTTTTTTGCCCGTTTCAGACATTCCGGAGCATCATCCGTCACTTTGCCCGCGCAGTGACGCAGCATATATTCCGCTTCAGCGGCTTTCGCAGCAGGACTTTCATAATCTCCGGTTTCTTCCGCAGTCCGGATCGCCTCCTGCATCTCAGCCGGAAGTTCTCTGATCATCCGCGCCTGTTCCCTGCCCCACAGCTCACTGGACGGCAGCGTAGAGGAAAGGATCAGGCTCTTCACACCCTGATGCTCATAATTGCATATATAATCCAGGATCAGCATTCCGCCCCAGGACTGTCCCAGAAGGTGGCATTCATCCAGTCCCAGATGTTCCCTCAGAGCGATCAGTTCCCGCACCCAGGTTTCCGAGTACCACAATTCCGGATGTCCGTCCAGGTAAGAGTTCCCGCAGCCGATCTGATCATAATAGATGAACTGCCGGCCGTCTTCCTCCGCAGTCTGATCCAGAACCTCCAGATAGTTATGAGTAGACCCCGGACCGCCATGGATCAGGATCAGAGGCTTCTTTTCAGCAGATGGCTCGCCGACGACTCTGTAATAAGTCTGATGCCCTGCATAGGGCATATAACCTTCCAGGATCCGCATTATCGTTCCCCGTTCATACCAGCTTGAAGCGTTCCGGTTCAGGATACTTCCCGACCATGCGCACAGCGATCTCGTTATGCTTCCGGATCAGTTCTTCCAGATCGACCGTCAGCAGCCGGCCATCTTCCACGACCTTCTTCCCGTTGATCACGGAGAAATCGACCTGCGGAGGTGTGCAGAGGAACATCGCTGCCACAGGATCATGGCAGGCTCCACCCGCAAATGACACTGTATTGAGATCGATCCCGATAAAGTCAGCGGCCATACCGGGTTTCAGAATACCGATGTCATCACGTCCGAGGACAGATGCCCCGCCGGTCGTCTCCAGCATCAGTGTTTCGCGGATCGAAAGCGCGTCCGCGCCCTTTGCCACACGCTGCAGGAGCATTGCCATACGACCTTCGGCGATCATATGGGAACTGTCATTGCTTGCGGAACCGTCAACACCAAGGCCGACCTTCACACCGGCGTCGATCATTTCCCGGATCGGAGCAATTCCCGAACCGAGCCGCATATTTGAGGACGGGCAATGGGCTACGCCCGTACCGGTCTCCGCCATCATCTGCACCTCATCAGGACTCAGCCAGATGCAGTGCGCCCACCAGACATCAGGGCCGACCCATCCGAGCTTTTCCATATAACGGGCAGGGCGCAGTCCGGCGTATTGGAGCGTAAAGGTCTCTTCATCCTTCGTTTCCGCGACGTGCGAATGCAGCAGTACGCCTTTATAGGATCTTGCGAGCTTTGCCGATTGCACAAGGATCTCCTGATCAACAGAGAAAGGAGAACATGGCGCAAGGACGACCCGCGTCATCGCATAGCGGCTGTTATCGTGAAACTTTTCGATCACCCGCTGGCTGTCCTTAAGGATCTCATCCAGCGTCTGAACCACGTGATCCGGGGGAAGACCGCCCTGAGAACGGCCTAGTGTCATCGACCCGCGAACCGCATGGAAACGCATGCCGATCTCATTGGCCGCCCGGATCTGGTCATCCAGCAAAGCGCCGTTCGGCCAGAGATACATGTGGTCACTGGTCGTCGTGCAGCCGGACAGGATCAGTTCCGCCATCGCGATCTTTGAAGAGATATAAGTCGCTTCAGAGTCCAGTTCACCCCAGATCGGATAAAGCCTAACGAGCCAGTCAAACAGCTTTTCGTCCATCGCACCGGGAACAGCGCGCGTCAGGGTTTGATAGAAGTGGTGATGGGTATTGACAAACCCCGGACAGACCATTTTATCGGAAGCATCTATCACAACGTCGGCAGTCTGAGGAAGGTCCTCAGTCCGGCCGACCTGTTTGATTTCATTGTTTTCTACATAAATAGCACCGTTTTTTATATCTCCGAGCGTTTTGTCATTGGTTATCAGTGAAGTAATATTTTTTACCAGGAGTGAACTCATAATTTACCTCATTATCGATCAGAATATGCATAATTGCGGTATTTAATTATTATCAACAAATATCGGATTCCGCAACTGATTTTTGTCACCTGTTTTTCCTCACCAATGAACTGTATCCCCCGCCGATTTATGGGAAAAGGCAAATTGCACACACTCCCATAATAAGATATGCTTTAACGCATTTCCCTCTGATATAATTAGAGCCTTGAAAGCGAACAGGTATTAATATGAATGCAGAAAAAGAATTTATTCAATATGAAACGCAAAAAGTCAGGAAAAATACATCCCTGCTGAGCAACATTCTTGTTTTTACGAGAGGGTACCGTCTGCCATACATACTGGCGATCCTTTCGCAGGGACTCTCCGTCCTGTTTGACTCGCTGATGTATGTTGCACTCGCCTGGTTCGTGGATGACTGGCTGATGGCCAGCAACAGACAGGTCCCGCTCTGGCAGGTCGTCATATTCTTCTTCACGCTATCGGCACTGCATGCGGTGTTCTCCTATTTTGCAGGCCGGCTGATGAATAAGACTGCTGAAACGGTTTCCCGCCGTCTGAAGAACTGTCTTTTCGATCATATGCAGTTTCTTTCTTTCAGCTGGCATGACACCGCCGATACCGGTGATCTGATCGTCCGGGCAACGACCGATATCGATGCCGTCCGGAAGCTTTTTTCAGAACAGATCTACGGGATCTTCAGGGTGCTCTTTTATTTCAGCATCAACCTGTACAATATCTGCAGGATCGACCTGAATCTCGGTCTCACCACCCTGATCATTCTGCCGCTGATCATCGGTACATCCTTTTTCTTCTTCAAAAAAATCGGGACTGTATACGAACAGTATCAGAACGAGGACAGCGTCGTTTCCTCGATCCTGCAGGAAAATCTTTACGGTGTCCGCGTAGTGAAGGCATTTGCCAGACAGGAATTTGAGAAGAACAAGTTCAACGAAGCACTGCTGAAGCGCTATCATACGGGCAAAAAGGAAATGCTTATCGAAGCGCTTTTCTGGCCCGCGTCCGACCTTCTCTGCTGGATCCAGCTCGGGATCAGCCTTTATATCGGGGCCCAGAAAGCCTACAACGGCGTGATCTCGCTCGGCGGATTTATTGCTTTCGCATCGCTGGTCACAATGATCGTATGGCCGCTCCGCAATCTCGGCAGACAGATCGTCAACATGTCCAGGTCGATCATCAGCTTCCGGCGTATTCAGGAGATCCTCTTTGAAGACCGGGAACCGATCGATGAAGGGATCCGGGAACTCCCGAACCTTCAGGGAAATATCTGTTTCAGTCATGTGAACTTTTCCTACAACGCGGAAAAACCGGCGCTGAAAGACGTCAGCTTCTCGGCAAACGCCGGCCAGACGATCGCACTGATCGGTTCGACCGGGAGCGGAAAATCTTCGCTGATAAACCTTCTCCCGCGTTTTTATGAATATGATTCCGGATCCATCACGCTGGACGGGATCGAACTGAAAGAAATTTCACGGGACTTTCTGCGGAACAACATCGGCATCGTGGAACAGGAACCGTTCCTCTTCTCCGCGACCATCGCCGAAAATATAGCCTATGGTGTTGAAGAAAAGCCGTCCGACGAAAAGATCATCAGTGCTGCAAAAGCAGCCGGGATCCATGATACGATCCTGGGTTTTGAAAAAGGGTATGATACGATCGTCGGTGAACGCGGTGTGACCCTTTCGGGCGGGCAGCGCCAGCGCATCGCGATCGCCCGTGCGCTTTTGAAAGATCCGCGCATTCTGGTCCTGGATGATTCGCTTACAGCGGTCGATACAGAAACCGAAGCCCTGATCCAGAGCGCACTCAATGAGCTGATGAAAGGGCGCACGACCTTCATTATCGCGCACCGGACCACATCTATCGCCGACGCGGACCTGATCCTTGTCATGAAAGACGGACAAATCATCCAGAAGGGCCGTCACGAAGAACTGATCCGTCAGGATGGGATGTATCAGCGGATCCACAACATTCAGACTCGTATCGAGGACGAGTTGGAAAGTGAACTGAACCATGAATGACAGCGGCTTCCAGGAGGAAGTATTTCAATCCAAATTCAATAAAAAAACGATCATCCGGATCTTCTCACTGCTGAAGCCGTATCCGATCCTTGTTGCAGCCTTCCTCGGCGCCATCATACTGAACAGCATTACGGACAGCACACAGTTTTACCTGATGAAGATGCTGGTCGATGATGCCATTGCTGCCCATGACCTGAGCAAAATTCCGGAGATTCTGAAACTTTTCATCGGGGTTTTCTCCGCACAGTGCATCAGTGTTTTCGGCTTTATCTACTTTTCCGGGATCCTGAGCGAAAAGATCGTTTACGCGCTCCGGAAGAAAATGTTCGCGCACCTTCAGGACCTTTCCCTTTCCTATTACGCCGTAACACCGGTAGGCTGGATCATGTCCCGCGTAAACTCGGATACGTACCGGATCGGGGACATCGTTACCTGGGGTGTGATCGACGCATCCTACGCTGCGGTGAGCATCATTACCTCACTGTATTTCATGATCCGGATCAACAAAATCATGTCCGTGATCGTGCTGTGCATGCTTCCCGCACTCATCTGGGTCGCGTGGCAGTTCCGCAAACGCATCCTGAATGAATATAGAAATGTGCGCCGTCTGAACTCCCAGATCACGGGGGCTTTCAGTGAAAGCATCTCGGGAAGCCGTGTCATCAAAAGCTTCCATCAGGAAAAAAAGAGCCTGAATTCGTTCCTTTCACTGACTGACGCACATTACAAGTCCGCCTATCACGCAGCGGTGCTGAACGCGCTTTTCCTGCCGACGATCCAGATCATCGTCTCTTTCGTCCTGGCGGGTATCATCTGGTACAGCGGCGCCAATATCAGCACCGGACTCCTGACCGTAGGAGGGATCCAGGCCTTCATCAATTACATTTTCTCCATGCTGTGGCCGATCCAGGACCTTGCCCGTGTTTATGGTGAACTGCAGCAGTCTGTGGCCGCTGCCGAACGGATCTTTTCACTGAATGACACGGTTCCCGAGGTCCTTGACAAGGAACAGACCAGACCTGTCGGCAAAATCAAAGGCAATATTTCCTTCAAAGATGTCAGCTTCTTTTATTCGGACGGAAACGGTGAAAAGATCCTGACCGGTTTCAACCTGGATGTCTCACCCGGAGAAACGATCGCTCTCGTCGGTTCTACCGGAGGCGGGAAATCCACGATCGTAAACCTGCTCTGTCGTTTTTACGAGCCGCAGGAAGGAACCATCACGATCGACGGAACGGAATACAGGGAGTTTGCACAGAAAGAATATCAATCCCATATCGGGATCGTCCTGCAGACACCTCACCTGTTTTCCGGTACGGTCATGGAAAATATCCGCTACGGGAAACTGGACGCGACAGATGAAGAGATCATGCAGGCCGCGAAAATCACCGGCGCTTATGAGTTTATTTCAAAATTGCCGAAACAATTTGAAGAAGAAGTCGGAGAAAGCGGCAATCACCTTTCAGTCGGCCAGAAACAGCTGATCAGTCTCGCGCGGGCTGTTCTGAAAAATCCGGAAATATTCATCATGGATGAAGCAACCAGCTCCATTGACACCGAAACGGAAAACCTGATCCAGCAGGGAATGGACAAGATCATGGAAAACCGCACCAACTTCATCATCGCCCACCGCCTTTCCACGGTACGGAACGCGGACCGGATCCTGGTCATTGAAAAAGGTGAGATCGTTGAATCCGGGACCCATCGGGAATTGCTGGACAAAAGAGGAAAGTATTATAATTTATATACAAAACAATTCAGAGAACAGAAGGAGTCTGAATACAGACAGGAATTCTGATCAGGGAGTGTTATCAGAGATGGAATACAAATATAAAACACAGGGAACTTGTTCAAGCTATATTTTTTTCGACATTGATGAAGAAAAATGCCTCCACAATGTCCGGTTTATCGGCGGCTGCGACGGAAACCTGAAATCCATCGGCAAACTTGTTGAAGGACAGAATGCCGAAAAAATATCAGAAATGCTTTCCGGTGTACGCTGCGGTTTTAAAAATACGTCCTGCGGGGACCAGCTTTCCCATGCGATCCGTCAGGCACTGGCCGAAACCGAAGCACAGGCCTGACAGGCACCCCGGGCACAGCGGACAGTATGAGTAAAGTCACGATCAAGGATGTCGCGAAAGTCGCGAACGTCTCTTTCACGACCGTATCCCGCGCTCTTTCGGGAAATCCCGAAATCAGCGAGGCTACGCGCGAACGCATCCTGAAGATCTGTGAAGAGATGGGATATACGACTAATTACATCGCCCGGTCCATGGTCCGTAAAAAAACAGACCTGATCGGGCTGATCGTTCCCTCGATCGACAACCCTTTCATGTCCGAAGCGGCATATTACGCAGAAATCACAGCCCGCAGGTTCGGATATAACCTGATCCTCTGTAATTCCTACCCGGATCTGAACCATGAGATCACGGCCATGCAGCTGATGGTAGGCCACCAGGTCGATGGTGTCCTGATCATTCCGCAGAAACCAGAAAGCTGTGAAACACTGAGACGGTACACATCTGTTGTCCCGACAGTGTTCCTGAGCGAGAATCTGAGAGAACATGACGGCAATTATGTGTCGGTCGACAACCGTCTGGGCGCAATTCTCGGAACACAATATCTGTACGGACTCGGGCACAGGAAGATCCTTTATTTCGGCCGCAGACAAGGCTCTACGACACATCAGCTCCGTGCCGAAGGGTATGCCGAAGCCTGCCGCAATCTGGGGATCGAAGAAAAAATAATCTCATTTGAAGCCCCCAGCAGTTCGATATCACTCGGTGCAGAGATGGCCCGCAAGGTACTTTCCGACAAGTTTGATTTCACTGCAATATTTGCCTCAACCGACACGAACGCCATAGGCATTCTTCAGGCAGCCAAAGAACGCGGCATACAGGTTCCGGAAGACATCTCTCTGCTCGGGTTTGACAACCTCCGGCTCGCTTCGCTTCCGCAGATCGACCTCACGACCGTTGAACAGCCCAAGGAAGAAATGACGGTAAGCGCAGTCACGATGCTTATGGAAAAAATCGATAAGACGGCAAACAGTAATTCCCATAAGCTCGTTGCCCCACGTTTGATCGAAAGAAGCTCCTGCAGAAGGATCGAGTGATTCAGATACGGCCCAGATACCACCAGTATACCGATATCAGCTGAAGAACGATTGAAAAAACTGCCGCCGCTTTAAATACTTTCCCGGCTTTTCCTTTCATGCCGTTCCCTGTCAGAAGGATCAGCGGAGCATAAGCATCGAGAATATATCGGTATCCGATCTGTTCGGCTCCGGTATTATGATAGAGAAGCAGCATGATCAGGATGAGTCCGAGAGACATCAGGCTTCCGATGACCCACCAGTTCTTTTTCAGATTTCTGAAAGCATACAAAAGCCAGGGCGACATCAGCAGTACCGAATACCCTGCAACATAAGGATAAAACCAGAACCTGGCCCCTGAAAAATCGATCCTCGGCAGCCGCAGCAGCATGATATCTGCATTTTTACCGAGAAACTTATACGAAAATAAACCATAGTCGTTAGCTGCAGCCACGATATCGGAAGCTCCGTTGATCGTTTTATAACCGAAATCAAAAAAATCGCCGAACCGCATCCGGTTGTATCCCAACAGCAGGAGTACACAGAAAACAACAGGCAGCCCGGATTTCAGGCACCAGAAGATCATTTTTCTGTCGATCTTCAGAGCATTATCTCTTTCAAGGTACAGATATAAGCCCAAAAGGACCAGATACACCGGAAAAACATTCGGCCGGCACAGAACAGCTGCACCAATGCAGAAACCTGCCGGCACAGGACTCCCGCTGCATATTATGATCAGCATCGCAAGTAAAGTAAAAGACACAACGAGCAGCTGGCTGATAAACCACATCTGACCGCTTGTCGAGAGCCATAGATGATCTCCGCCAAAAACAAAAGCAGCCGTCAGCCAGAGCATCCCGCTGTCTTTGAGCCGGATCAAATGCCGTTCATTTGCCTTTTTCAGAATGATATAGATCAGTCCCGCGTTGAAAGCGCCGATCAGCGCTGAATAAACCGTCATATTGATCTTTTCGGCAGATCCCAATAAGGCAACTGCCGGTATCAGCAGAACTGCAGGCATTGGCGGATTGGGAACATACCACTGACCGTTATAAAAAGTCAGGTCATGAAATCCCGCCGGATGTTCAAGATTAAGCTTGCCGTGAAGGAAAGATTCGGCAAGCTCACCCCAATAAGCGCTGGATGGAGTATTCGTCCGCCCCATGTAAAACTGGACCGTTCTGATTACGGCATAAGCGGCCGTAAAAATAAAAAGAATTTTCGTTATCTTACTGATCGGATGACCGGGCAATTGTTTACCGAACAGACCCGCAGCGGCAGAAACTGCCAGCAAAAACAGCCAGATCCGGATCAATTCATCCCAGTTTTTTTCAATACTTACCCTGCTGAAGCAGTAAAGCAGGAGCCATACAGCAAAGATCACCGCACAGGTCAGAACACTGTTTTCCGTTTTATCGGAAATTTCAGCAGACTTTCCGGATGTTTCGATCAGCAGCAGAATTCCGCATATCAGATAAAACAAAAGAACGGGCAGCGCCCGTGTTTTCAGTACCGTGAAGATCGTATTCTCACTATCCCGAAGTGCCAGGAGCAGCACACCCGCGGGGAAGACTGCAGCCAGGCAGCCGTACAGCCGTACAATGATCGGAAGCCGATCTTTTTTTTCAGAAATATGATGGCAGGCAGTAAAAACCACCGCACCCGCAAGCACGGCAGCTGCCAAAAGCAGTCTTTCAATGGAAAGTCCGAGGAATACGGCATTTTTTGATTCAGACCTTGACACCAGAATACTGATTTCCGCCGCTGCAAAGGCCAAAAGATAAGCTGTCTGAAAAAAGGGGCTTCGGATCTTTCTGAATGATTCCATTTTTTTCGGGTCCTTTCTGCTTCCGATCCGGTTCAAATCACAAATAGCTGAAGGAATATATTTGATTTAATCACAGAAGCCCCACACGGATGCAGGGCTTTTCAATTGCGGAGACAGAATTCTGTTATCCCTGAATGATCGAGCGCCGGTATGCATCACGGAAAGCAACAGCTTTTGCAGCACCAAGCGCTGTGCAGATCGTCGGTTCGTCGACCATATAGGCCGGGATCCCAAGCATTTTCGTCAGATACTTGTCGATGCCGCGAAGCAGCGCCCCTCCCCCGCAAAGTGCAACACCGCGATCAATGATATCAGAAATCAGTTCCGGCGGCGTTTTCTCAAGTACTTTCCGGGCTGTGTCTGCGATCTCTTTGAGCGGTTCCTGCAGCGCGTCAACAATATCTTCCGTCGTTACCGCGACCGGTTTCGGAAGACCGGACACCTGATCCTGTCCCTGGATCTCCATCGTCTGTGACTGTTCGACCTGCACCGCAGATCCGATGCGTGTTTTGATCTGTTCTGCTGTCGGCTGTCCGATGATCACACCGTACTTTTTCCGGACATACGACTGGATCGCTTCATCCATCTTCATGCCGGCAGTCTGTGTGGTTCCGGAGGTCACGACACCGTTCATCGCGATAATGGCTGCCTGGGTCAAACCGCCTCCAAGACAAATGACCATATTTCCCGAAGGAGCGGCAATCGGCAGATCGATCCCGATCGCTGCGGCAAGCGGCTGTTCCATCAGCATCACTTCCCGGCAATTCGTTCCAAGGCCGACTTCCCTGACCGCGCGGCGTTCAACGCTCGTGATCCCACAGGGGATCGTGATCAGGATGCGGGGCCTGAAGATCATCATGGAACCGCACACCTTTTGGACAGCGAACTTTACAAGGTTTTCGGTGATTTCATATTCGGCAATGACACCGTTGCGAAGCGGATAAACCACATCAATGGATTCAGGAACACGTCCGACCATATCTTTGGCCGCCTGTCCCCATTCCACCATTTTCATTTCCTCAACAATGATCGCCGCTACCGTCGGTTCCTGCAGCAGCAGCTGCCGGCCTTCAGCAACGACTGTGTTTAATGTACCCAGATCGATCCCGATATCGCGTGAAAAAAGCGGCATAGTCTATAATTCCTTGAACACATGAATAATTCCGAAGCAAACAGAACACTGCAGTCAGGCTGCATCGTTGTTCTGATCATTCCGGATTCCGTCTGTATGAAACAGCATTATAAATGCTCACAGGTTTTAAATACAATTATCATGCCATCAGTCAAACGGATTTTATGCTGAATTCCTATCAGTCACGCCGGAACAGATCTCTGGTATAGACACGATCCTGAACATCGTCCAGAATGCTGTCATACCGGTTCGCAATGATCGCATCGGACTTTCGCTTGAACTTCTTGATATCGTTGACCACCAGGCTGCCGAAGAACCGGGAGCCATCTTCAAGCGTCGGTTCGTAAATTATGACTTCAGCCCCTTTTGCTTTGATCCGCTTCATCACGCCCTGCATCGCAGACTGCCGGAAATTGTCCGAATTGGATTTCATTGTCAGACGGTATATGCCTACGGTCACGGAATTTCCTTCGTTTCCGTCCATCCGTTCATCAAGTTTGAAGCCGCTGAATCCGGCTTTCCGCAATACCCGTCCGGCAATAAAATCTTTGCGGGTCCGATTGGTTTCGACGATAGCGCTGATCAGATCCTGGGGAACGTCCCGATAATTCGCAAGCAGCTGTTTCGTATCCTTCGGCAGGCAGTAGCCGCCGTATCCGAATGAAGGATTGTTATAGAAATCACCGATCCGGGGATCCAGACACATACCGCGGATGATATTGGCAGTATCCAGCCCTTTCATTTCCGCGTAAGTATCCAATTCATTGAAGAACCCTACGCGCATTGCGAGGTATGTGTTCGCGAAAAGTTTCACCGCTTCGGCTTCTGTGGTGCTCATCAGCAGGATCTCAGCATCCTTCTTTTCAGAACATTCACGGAGCATATGTGTAAATTCTTCTGCCGCAGCCCTTGTTTTTTCGTCGCAGCCCGCGATGATCCTGGACGGGTAGAGATTATCATACAGCGCTTTGGATTCCCGCAGAAATTCCGGGCTGAAGAATAAATTATCAATTCCGAACTTCGCCTTTACGGATGCTGTATAGCCGACCGGGATCGTTGATTTGATGACCATATACGGTTTTTTCTCATGGTCTTTCGTAATTTCAAGGATCTGCCCGATAACGCTTTCAACCGCACTTGTATCAAAGAAGTTCCTTTCAGCATCATAATTTGTCGGAACTGCGATGATGATGTAATCGGCATCCGAGTAAGCGGAAACAGCATCCTGCGTTGCGTGAAGGTCAAGACTGCGTTTTCCGGATCTTGCCTCTTCGAAGTATTTCTCAATATATTCATCACCGATCGGCGAAATTAACTGGTTCAGTTTCTCTACTTTTTCGGGAATAATATCAACAGCCTTTACCTGGTTTTTCTGTGAAAGCAGCACTGCGAGAGAAAGTCCGACATATCCGGTACCTGCTACAGCTATTTTTTTACTCATCCTATGACTCCTGTCTGCATATATCAGATCTCCTGATCTGTTTATTTTCATATATCCTTACTATTTTACCATGCTTATGGATCAGGAGATCCTGCATAAAAAGCCGCGCTGCCAATTCATGATAAAAAAAACGGATCTGATTATGAGATCCGTTTTTTTAGTAATACGGGGATATTTTCACTCCCCGGTTTATGCCGTCAGATCAGGCTTCGGGTTCGAACTGATCTTTGCCGACACCGCAGGTCGGGCAGGTCCAGTCTTCCGGCAGTTCGGAGAACGGGACTTTTTCAACTTCTTCGTCATAAACATGACCGCAGATAACGCATACGTATTTCATTGCTGATACCTCTCTATATTATGCTTTCCATAGACCGTGCAGATTGCAGTATGCATACACGGCTTCCACTTCATCACCTTCGCAGAGAGCGAAACACACCTTCGGTTCATCACCGGGTTTCAGCGCTTTCCGCTGGTTGCCCTGTTTTGTTGAGACCGCGACCCATTCAATATAATGGGCATCCAGCATGGGATGTGCTGCAGATCCGACACATACAGTCACTGTATTGCCGCTGACTTCGTAAACCGGAACGTGCTTTTCAGCAGAAGCATCAACAGATCCGGGGATAATTTCCTGCATCGGTTTGCCGCAGCACATCACCGGCACTGCTGTTTTTTTCACAACAGCAATGATCTGTCCGCAGGTTTCACAGCGATAGAATTTCATTTCCATAACGACACACTCCATTCTCATTGATTGTCATGAGTGTATTCCCACTCATGCTGATAATTGATGGTTTCAAACAATATCTGACGGTAAAATCAGCATTATTTCAAATTATACCTTACAGATCAGTGATTTATTTGCCAATTGTTTTCAAATAAGGAATCACATGCATCAATTACAGCAAGAGGGCATTGTAATTTGCTATTCACCTGGAAGCAGCAATACTTACAGCTTCATCACAGTCCGCGCACCTTTCGCAATGAGGCGGAACAGGGGGCCTTCCAGTTCTTTGCGCGCTTCTTTCAGCATTTTCCGGATCTCGATATGCTGCGGACAGTGCTGCTCACATTTGCCGCAGCCGATACAGTTTGACGGTGAAGTCGGATCATGCCGGAGCGCGGTCGTCATAAAGAAAGATTTCTCGGCCGAGATCCATCCTTCATTCTTCAGAAGATTGTAACAGAAGAAAGTACCCGGTATATCCACATTTTTCGGACATGGCATACAATACCTGCATCCGGTGCATCCAACGGCCAGATGGCTCTGGATCTCACCGACGACCTTATGAAGGATCTCCAGATCATCCGAAGAGAGCATTCCGACAGAGGAGGCTGAGGCAGCGGCTGTGTTTTCCCGCACCATTTCAACAGAATTCATGCCGGAAAGGACACAGGTGACTTCCGGCTGGTTCCAGAGCCAGTCGAATGCCCAGCGGGCCGGAGACCGTTTCACCGAAGAACCTTCCAGCAGTTTCAGTGCGGATCTCGGCAGCGCATTAACCAGGCGGCCGCCACGCAAAGGCTCCATGATGATCACCGGCAGCCCTTTTGAAGAAGCATAATGCAGCCCGTCACGGCCGGCCTGGCTGGTCTCATCCAGGTAGTTGTACTGGATCTGGCAGAAATCCCAGTCAAAAGCATCCACAAGCCTGCTGAACATATCCGCATTTCCGTGATAGGAAAAACCGATCTGCCGGATCAGTCCGGCATTGATTTTATCCCGGATCCAATCCCCCATCCCCATCGCCTCCAGACGCTGCCACGTAGGCAGATCCGTCAGCATGTGCATCAGGTAGTAATCAATATGATCCGTCCGAAGCCGCTTCAACTCCTCATTGAAACAGCGCTCGGCGGCAGCGATATCCTTCATCAGGTAATGAGGCAGCTTGGTTGCGATATTGACTTTTTCACGAACCTTGTTCCGTTCAAAGATCTCCCCGACGGCGTCTTCACTTCCGGGATAAATATATGCCGTGTCAAAATAATTGACACCGTCTTCAACAGCTGCCATCAGTTCACTTTCGGCTTTATCGATATTGATCTTTCCGGTCCGCTGCGAGAACCGCATACATCCGTACCCCAGAACAGAGATCGGATTTCCGTATTTATCATTTCTGTACTGCATAAATCCTCCGCAGTATTTTTATAAAAACCGCGGCCTGCCGGAACGGCACAGACCGCGGTTGATAATCATTTTCAAATGCGCCGGATATCAGTTGATCGAAGGCTGCTTGTCAGCAAGCTTCAGGAACAGGAAACCGAGTGCAAAGAAAACCGCCAGAGAGGCCACGGCAACATTGATCGTCCCGCCGGCCAGCTTGACCCAGGCGATCACTGCGGACCCGAGGAAGGATGCACCCTTGCTGAAAATATCGTAAATACCGAAGTATTCACCGGAATTCTCCGCCGGAATGATCCGGGCATAATAGGAACGGCTGAGCGACTGGATCGAGCCCTGGAAACATCCGACTCCGAAAGCGAGGATCCCGAAGTGCAGCAGTGTCTTCAGTGTCAGCGCATAAAGGCAGACACAGAAATAACCGAAGATGCAGACGAGGATCAGCTTGACAGTATCATATTTTTTGGAGAGCTTCGCGAAAACCAGCGAGCCGATCCATGCAACGACCTGTGTAGCAAGAAGGAATACGACCTGTCCTACGGTCGGAAGTCCCAGGTCCGTACCGATATTGATACAGTTATCAATGATCGTTCCCACGCCGTCAATATAGAGGAAGAAGGCCAGCAGGAAGAAGAGGACTTTCTTATCTTTTTTGAAGATCTTCGCAAAGGTCCCGAAAATCTTTTTGAAAACCGAAACGACGGAAGACTCCTTCGTTTCAACATAATTTTTCTGCTTGTAATTCCGGAGCAGCGGCATGGTAACAAAGAGCCACCAGATGGCCGTCACCGAGAAACCGATGATCTTGCTCAGGCTTTCGGAGATCTTGCCCAACATATCGGGGCCGAGAACATAGGCGATCAGTGCGACCAGGAAAGGAATACAGGAACCGATATACCCCCACGCGTAACCGTAGGATGAAACCTGATCGGACCGTTCTTCCGTTGTAACATCATTCAGCATGGAGTCATAGATCGTATTGGCTGAAGAATAAAAGATCCGCGTCAGCACAAAAATGATCAGGAACGGAAGCCAGCTGTTGATAAAGCCGTTAAGCACACATCCGGCAACGCCAATCGCAACGACCGTATTGAACAGCACTTTTCTTCTGCCTTTATGGTCAGCCACCGCACCCATGATCGGCCCGATCAGCGCGATGATGACGGTTACGATCGAGATCGCGAGAGAATAATAAGCTGTCGCCTTATCTCCGGTGATCTGTCCGGGATTTGTACCGATGGCGATATTTTTAAACCAGATCGGGATCAGCGAACACGCAAGCATCGTGTATGCCGAATTGCCTACATCATAAAGCACCCAGGAAAATTCCTCCTCGTTCAGGTCACGGAAGACTTTCCAACTGTTCAGCCATTTAAATAATCCGCCCATTTTGACTGCATCTCCTGTTCATATAAATAGTGGTTACGGTAGGTCTCATTATACCTGAATTACCCGTTTTTGACGAGAATGAAAAAGATATCGCCATTCCGAATACAAGAAAACAAGACCGGCAGATAGAAATAATGTCAGATTTTCCATAAATATTCCCAATTTATCAAAAGGTGGTATAACTAAAGTGTACCGTCAGACGGTACACTTTATCTCTTCTTACTCGGTTTAAAACAGGCTTTGTTGGAGGTCCTAATGAGTAAAGTTCTTGTCCTGAACCCGGACTGGTGCAAGGGCTGCGGAATATGCGTGGCTTTTTGTCCGAAAGAGGCGCTGGAGATCGTTCAGGAAAAAGCATCCCTTAAAGAAGACAATCAGTGTATTTTATGCGGACTTTGCGAGCAGCGCTGTCCGGATTACGCAATTTTCATTAATGATACGGAGAAACACTCATGATCAAAAGAGTATTGATGCAGGGAAATGAAGCCTGTGTTGAAGGGGCTCTGGCGGCCGGGATGCGTTTCTTCGCCGGTTATCCGATCACCCCGTCAACGGAAATAGCCGAGACCTGTGCGGTACGGCTGCCCCAGGTCGGCGGTATCTTTGTCCAGATGGAAGATGAGATCGCGAGTATGGCCGCAGTTATCGGCGCTTCCGTCGCGGGTAAAAAGGCAATGACCGCCACATCAGGCCCCGGCTTTTCACTGAAACAGGAAAACATCGGCTATGCGGCACTGGCGGAGATCCCGTGTGTGATCGTTGATGTCCAGCGCTGCGGTCCTTCCACCGGCATGCCGACCTCTCCGGCGCAGGGGGACTATATGCAGTCCCGCTGGGGGACTCACGGGGACCATCCGGTGATCGCACTCTCACCGTCAAGCGTTCAGGAGGTTTACTCACTTGTGATCCGCTGCTTCAATCTTTCGGAAAAATACCGCACACCGGTCATTTTCCTGATGGATGAGATCGTCGGGCACATGCGGGAAGGCATTGAGATCCCCGACGCAGATACGCTGGAGATCATCAACAGACCGCTTTCCGACGTTCTCGGCGTTTACAAAACCTGTTATCATGTCGATCCCGGGGAATGGGTTCCGCGAATGGTCCCGTTCGGAGACGGCGAACGCTATAACATTACCGGGCTTTTCCACGATGAATCCGGTTTCCCGACCAATGACCATGTGATCGCCGCAAAGCTCATGGAACGTCTGATGCACAAGATCAGCTATAACTGCGATGATATCGTGCAGGTAGAAAACGATAACATGGAAGACGCGGAGGTCGCGGTCGTATGCTTTGGCGGAACTGCCAGAGCAGCCAAAGAAGCGATCCGCGAAGCACGCTCCCACGGGATCAAAGCCGGGATGTTCCGGCCGATCACCGTATGGCCGTTCCCCGAAAAAGAACTGCGTGAAAAACTCCCGCAGCTGAAGAAGATCATTATGGCAGAACACAATGCCGGGCAGATGCTGCTTGAAGTTCAGCGCGTCAACGAAGGGCGTGTGCCGGTCAGTTTCATCGGCCGTGTCGACGGGACACTGATCCAGCCGGACGAAATTCTTCAAAAGATCAGGGAGGCGTAAGATGGCAAAATACAGTGATCTGGTTTTTCGGTATATGCGGATCGATCATCTTCCGCAAATCTGGTGTCCGGGATGCGGAAACGGGATCCTGATGCGGGATGTCGTCGTCGCGATCGATAACCTGAAGCTCGTACGTGAAAAGGTCGTGATCGTTTCCGGGATCGGCTGTTCCTCCCGCGCGGCCGGATATCTTGATTTCAACACGATCCATACCACCCACGGACGCGCGATCCCGTTCGCTACGGGGATCAAGCTGGCAAGGCCCGAACTGGATGTGATCGTTATTACAGGGGACGGGGACTGCACCGCGATCGGCGGTAACCACCTGATCCATGCAGCCAGACGCAACGTTGAGATCACGGTCGTGGTATTCAACAATAATATTTACGGAATGACCGGCGGCCAGTACTCACCGACAACACCGACCGGTGAATTCGGGACCACCGCACCCTACGGGAACGTAGACCGTCAGTTCGATATCACGCAGCTCGCGGCAGGTGCCGGAGCCTCCTATACCGCACGCGGTACCGCTTATCACACACAGCAGACGATCAAAGCGATCCAGGATGGCATAACCCATCCGGGATTTTCACTCATCGACTGTTACAGTCCCTGCCCGACGTATTACGGAAGAAAAAACAAAAAGGGCACTGCCGTGGATATGATGAAATTCCAGCGGGATCACGGTGTGACAAAAGCACAGTACGAAAAACTGTCCGATGAGGAGAAAAAAGACAAATTTATCGTCGGGCAGCTTACACAGAATGAATATCCCGGCTATGCCGATCTTTACCGGCAGGTCATCGAGAGAAGTCAGAGAAGCATCGAAAATAAGGAGCATAAATGAACAGTCGCTGTGCGATTCGTCTTACCGGATCCGGCGGTCAGGGTGTCATCCTGATCAGTGTGATCCTGGCGGAAGCCGCAGTATTGAACGGGGACAAAGCTGTTCAGTCTCAGGCCTACGGCCCCGAAGCCCGAGGCGGGATGTGCCAGGCTGATACCATCATCAGCAATGAAGAGATCTGGTTTTCAAAACCGGAAAAACCAGACGTTCTTCTCGCACTGACCCAGGCTTCCATGAACAAATTCAGCAGGGATACCACTCCGGGTTCCGTGATCATTGCCGATACAGGTCTTTCGATCCCGGCTAACTGTGCCGCATCAAAGATCTACCGGATCCCGATCCTTGAAACAGCGTCTAAAGTTGTCGGCAAAGCGATGACCGCCAATATTGTGGCTGTTGCCGCGATCAATACGCTGCTGAACCTCTTTCCGGATGAGATCCTGCAGGAAGCAGTCAAAATGCATATTCCGGCAGGGACTGAAGCGCTGAACATGAAAGCATTTGAGGAAGGAAAACGCATCGCAGAAAATGCCAAAGTCGTTTTCACATCTGCCTTTATGACCCCTGAACAGATGACCGGCAGATGGTAAAAACCGTATAAAAGAAGCGGTATATTCATGAAGAGGTGACCGGAATGAAGATCCATGAATATCAGGCAAAAGAACTGTTCGCACAATACGGGATCCCCGTCTGTGAACAGAAACTGATCGAAAACCCGGACGAAACCGAACAGGCCGTTCGGGAATTCGGCCGGGAGGAAGCCGTCATCAAGGCACAGGTCCATGCAGGCGGAAGAGGCAAAGCAGGCGGTGTTAAAATAGCCCGCGGCAGGGAGCAGATCGTCTCTTCCGCAAAAGAAATGTTCGGGAAACCACTGGTCACCCATCAGTCGGGCCCGGCCGGCATCCCTGTTCGGAAAGTACTACTCACCGAGCTTATCGGGATCCGGCAGGAAATCTATCTTTCCATCGCTCCGGACTACGCAGCTGGAAATCTGACGATCATCGCATCTGATGCCGGCGGCACGGAAATTGAAACGCTTGCAGCGGAGCATCCGGAAAAGATCGTAAAAATTCCCGTTTCACTTCAGACAGGGCTCCTGCCATATCACGGTCTCGAAACAGCCCTCCGGATCGGTCTGCCTCCGGAATACAGGAGCGAGTTCATCCGAATTCTCTCACAAATGTACAAACTTTTCACTGAAAAGTCCTGTTCGCTGATCGAAATCAACCCGCTTGTGATCACAGCAGACGGGAAACTTAACGCGCTTGACGCAAAGATCAATTTTGATGACAACGCACTGATGCTCCACCCGGACATCGCAGCGCTGCGGGATACCGCGGAGGAAAATCCGGAAGAGGCAGAGGCTGCCGCGGCCGG
>CADBKS010000005.1 GCA_902795255.1 uncultured Chloroflexota bacterium | reverse complement strand
GTCAATGCCGTCAATACCATGGAGTCGATATACCTTCTTCATGGCCCAAGCCGCGCCTGCAGCCTGATCTGCCACGTCTTCAAGCACAGCCCGGTCTACCGCATCGGCGGCGACGAGTTCACGGCGATCCTCACCGGCGGGGACTATGCGATCCGGGAGGAGCTGATGGCTCAGATGGCCGAAAAGGACGGAGAAGTCGTTAACGGCCGGACGATCAGCATTGCCTGCGGACTGGCGGTCTTCGACCCGGACCGGGACAGCACATTCGCGGCGGTATTCGAACGCGCGGACGCACTGATGTATGAGAACAAAAACAGCCGCCGCTGACAACTGCCTTTCCCCGGACCGGAAAGCAGAATGAAAAAGATTTGAAACACGAACGCCCCGACATCTGACGGGGCGTTTTTTTGCAGGGGCCGGCTGATTTATATTTTCTTTTCGGGATCCGGTGAAACTCACCCGCCCGCGGGGACGATCCTTTTCTATTCCTCCCGGGAGACCGTATAGAGCGAATAGAAGTAGCCTTTCCGTTCCATCAGCTCATCAAACGTTCCTCTTTCCGAAACCGTTCCGTTTTTCAGCACAAACAGGCCGGTGCATCGCTTCAGAATGTTTTCGTCAAGGTCATGCGTGACGATCACGCGGGTATAACCGTCCAGCTTCAGGATCGCATCCAGCACCTCAAAAGAGGTTGCGGCGTCCAGGCTCGCCGTGGCTTCATCCACAAACAGCACGGGCGTTTTCCGCAGCAGCGCCCGAGCAATGGAGATCCGCTGCCGCTCACCGCCGGAAAGTCCGGAACCGTTTTCGCCGCAGAGATGATCCGCGCCTTTTTCATCCACCAGTTTCTTCAGCCCGGACAGACGCACCGCCCGGCCGATCTCCTCCTCAGGAAATGCGGAAAACATGGTGATATTGTCGCGGATGGTGCTGTTGAACACAAAAACATTTTGCTGAATGATGGACACAAGATCATAAAGCGAGCCCGCGGAAATGGTTTTCAGCTCTTTTCCGTCATAACGAATCTCGCCCCGATAGTCTGAAGAGGAAGACATGAGCAGATTCAGGAGCGTGGACTTCCCGCTGCCGGAACCGCCCACCAGCGCGTAGCAGCCGCCGGCCTGCAGATCCATATCGACGTTCTCCAAAACAGGTCTGCCTTCCTCATAGGCGAAACTGAGACCGCGGATCGAGATCCCATCGGTAAGCCGGGGCGGGATCTGATCCCCTTCGTCGGGAATATTCCGGTCCAGGGCTTCCGCCAGTTTATCGATCAGGGCGAAGGATGCCTTCGCACCGGCGTAAAAGGCCGGAAAGGTCTGGATCGGCGCCAGAATATAGTTCAGAAGCTGTACGAAGACAATGGCGGTACCCGCTGTGATATTCTTCCCGGAAAGCGCCAGCGCGGCAGCCACAAAAAATACACCGAACTGCAGCACACCGCCCGCGAGGCTGGAGGCATAGGATACATTCACATTGACCCGGGTGCGTTTTTTCGATGCGCGGGCGACGCTGTCATTGCTGCCGTCATGCAGAAGCATGATGCTTTTCTCCGCCTTGAAACTCTTGATCACCGCAAAGCCCGTAAGCACGTCCTTCAGCATGCCGGTGTAGTGCTCTTTTTGATCGGAAACCTCTTTTTCCGCCTTCGCCGCACTGCTGCCAAGAAAGACGGAAACCAGGATCGGCAGCAGGGAAAAGCCGATGGCGATCAGGGTCAGCAGGGGACTGAACCAGAGCATCAGTCCGATCGCCCCGACGAACGCGACACCGACCTGGATCATTCCCTGGATCCGGTTGATAAACTCCTGTTCGATCGTATTTACGTCATTGGAGAGTGCGGAAATATAAAGCGAACTGTTTTCACCGGAAAACGCCTGAATGCCTTTCTCCATGAGCCGATCAAACACGTATGCCCGGTACTGCCGCATAGCCTTCGAGCGGAAAGCGGACAGAAAGATCCGGTCGAGGAGCCACCCGAAAGCAAACAGGGCAAGTGTCCCGCCCGCAATGATCAGGAGCGTACCGATACTATACGGACAATCCCCGGAGATCAGATCGGAAACCGCCTTGATCAGCCAGGAGATCACAAGTTCCCCCACAGCGCTGAGCAAGGCAGCGGCCAAGGTCATTGCAAGGTTGAAGGTATTCTTTTGAAACAACGCCCGGACAAACGGGCGCCTTCGCTCCTGAAGCTCTCGTTTATTCATGATCCTCCTGTCCGGTGCCGGCTTCCGAAAGCCGGCATATGGTTTGAATCAGATGCCGCAGTATTCTTTATTACAGCATCAGGGATATCTCCGTTATTGTAAGAATAAGTATACAGCATGCCGGAGGGGATGCCCGGCGGGACGGGACATCTGTTTTTTCGGGGCGTCTCTCAGCGGATCACTTCGTACCGCAGCCGTATGTAGGAATCCTGCAGCACGGAACAATCGGTCAGCTTCAGCACGCCCAAGCCGGAAAGCTCCGCGGGGGATCTCAGCGAACAGCCGTCGATCAGCGTGGGCGTATCCTTTCCCCCGGCCAGTACCGGGGCGATCACGATATCAAGATAGTCCAGCAGCTTTTCCCGCAGGAACAGCCCGTTCACCGTCCCTCCCGACTGGACCGTCAGGCGCTCACATCCGCATTCCCGTTTCAGCCGCACCAGCGCGTCACCGAGAGAAGGCGTCTCCTGATAAATAATGTGCAGGTTATCCGCCTCCACACCGAAGGCGGGATGGGCGGCATTCGAGGTGATCACAACGGCCCGGTCCGACTTCGCGCAAAAGTAGCGGACGCCGTGCTCCGTCAGGTGGTGATTGTCAAGCAGGACGAAGGATACCGGAGTTTTGGGCGGCATTTCCTTTTCGTTGACGCCCATCTTAGCCTGTACCCGGCCGGTGTTGAAAGACCACAGATCCGTCGTCTGTTCGATCTCGTAATACTGGTGCAGCCCTTCCCGGACGCCGGAGATCTTCGGGAGGTCCCGGTCCATGTCCAGCGCATCCGCGGATCCGGTGCTGATCTTGCCATCCGCCGACATCAGCATAAATAACGTGGTCACCGGTCTGTCGATGCTTCACCTCCGCCGGCCGGAACTTTCCAGCACTTCATGTTTTTCTCAAACTTGCTGATATAGGACTGCTTCAATTCATCAGCCGATATCCCGTAGCAGAGCAATACGTCATTATAGTACATCAGGACATCCGCCAGTTCTTCAACCAGGCGGGCCCGCAGTTCACTGTCCTGACATGCCGTTTTCCCGCCATGTTTTTTGACGATATCGATCACTTCCCCGGTTTCCCCGATCATCCAGAGGAGCTTGTTTTGACCTGTTTCGGGAGATATGGGTTCCCATATGGCTTTATACCTGTCCTGCAGTGCTTTCTGCATTTCCAGCATTTCACTGATACCGAAATCGTCCATTTATTTCACCTCACCCTCATTCAGCGGCGGTCACCTTTTTTGCGGACTTTCGGACTTCCTCATGATAGAAGTAGTTGCACACCACGGGCGGCTCTCCGAAAGGGGAACGGTGCTGATCGTCATCACGGATATACAGCATTCCCTCTCTGGCTGTATATTCCCGGATCTGCTGATCCAGGGCGGTCCAGTATGCGCGGCTCTTTTTGGTATAGATCTCCCGGTACAGCTCATCCAGCTCCGGATGATGTTCGTGCACCCAGTCGAGAATGCTTTTTTTATAATCCCCGCGGAGGTTCAGGTTTTCCAGCCACACCAGGTTGCACTGTTTCTTAGCCCGTTCGATGATCCCGATCACGTCCGTGATGCCGGGGAAGATCGGAGAGATAAAACAGGTGGACTGGATGCCGGCTTCATAGAACTGCCGCATGGCCTCCAGCCTGCGCTCAATACTCACAGCACGGTCCATTTTCCTGCGGAAGTTCTCGTCCAGCGTGTTGATCGACCAGGACACATGCGCGGAGGGAAATTGTCTGATCAGGTCGAGATCCCGCAGGATCAGGTCGGATTTGGTAGAGATGCTGATGCTGATCCCGGTATCCAGAAGCTGTTGGAGCAGCGCGCGGGTGCGTCCGTATTTGGCCTCGAGCGGCTGATACGGGTCCGTCACCGAGCAGAAAAAAGCTTCCTTCCCGGCGTACTTACCCGGTTTATTGACCGCAGGCCATTTTTTGACGTCCACAAACTCGCCCCAGGGCTCCGGATGATTGGTAAAACGCTTCATGAAGGAAGCGTAGCAATACTTACATGCGTGCGTGCAGCCGACATAAGGGTTGACCGCGTAATCCGAAACCGGCAGATTCGTCCTCGTCATAATATCTTTGACTTCGATCTCTTTGATGACCATAAGATCCTCCTGATGCGCCCGATTTAAAGAAATGATCAGCGTAAGCCGGCCCGGATGCCAATATACGCGAATAGCGCTCCCAGCAGGAACATGAGCCCCATGCCGGCCGCGCTTTCCCATAATGAATTCCCGCTGCGTCTCAGATCCGCAGGATTTTGCGGGTTATATCGGATCTTCAGCGTCTTTCCCTTCACAAAAGTTTCCGGCAGATACGCTTTGAGCCTGGTTTTTACGCGCCAGATCTTATCCCCGGCGGGAAATTCCAGTACGGGATAATAAGCCGTCCGGCGTCCCGATATGTGCTTTCCGGGACGCCAGCGCTCCTCTTTGATCACATCCGTGATGACCGCTTCCGCTTCAGCTGTGCACCTTCTTATTTCCAAATAATCCGAAACAAAAATCAGGATCCCCAGGATCCAGAAGACGATCCCGACGATCACCCCCGTCACCACCATGGTATATCTCCCTCAGCGGACTGCTGACGAGCCCGTTTTTAAAATCAGACCGGAGCCCGCGGGCTGAGCTTTGCTTCTCCGCGGGCTCCGGAATCGACAGAACCGGCTCCCGTCAGTTTGCGGCAGGCGCCTGTTCCGCTGTGTTCAGCATGGGTGTTTCCTTCGCGATCTTCCGGACCTTCTGCACCGTCTTTACCGCGTAGAGCACACCAAAGACGACCAGGATCAATCCGCCGGCAGCAGCCACATACTGCCAGACGCTGCCGTCCATGTTGACCCCATAGAGTACGAGGTCCAGCGCGGTATCCCACGTCCCGTGGAAGAAGAACGGCAGCAGGATCGCCAGGCACCATTCCTTTTTGGCCGTGGCTTTATCATTGGCGGCCTTCGCCTTCTCATATTCGTACCAGTGTCCGCCCTGGTTGAGCTGCCACATGATGTGCATCGGGCAGATCGTCGCGACGATGACCGCGCCGATATTGCCGAGAACGGTTTTTTCGATAATCCCGTAGGTCATGCCTATCAGCCCGGCGACCAGCATGAATTCGATCTTCCGTTTCAGTGCGTACTTCTTCTTCGCCAGGAGGAAGCCCGTGAATTTGAAGAACTCCTCCAGCAGGGCTGCCCGCAGAAAGTTCGAACAGATATCCTTCGCAAGGCCGGAGAGGGACGTTCGTTTGACGACCGCGTCCCAGGTGATCTCGGTCACCATGGTCAGCAGGCAGCAGTAAAGAAATCCGTACACCAGGGCGATCACCCAGTAATCCTTCCGCGTCAGAACGCGGTTTTCGCCAAGCGCTCTCGTGCAGGGCAGGTACCACAGCAGCGATACGGCAATGGCGATCGGCAGAGAAATCAGCATCATCGTCATGGTTTCACCTCTTTATTTTCGTGTGGCTTTATTATATTCCCGTTTTCCCAGCCGGAGAAAGTGAGACAGTTGTACCAGGTACAACTGTCTCACTTTTTTGCCAGCCAGCCGCGGAAAATGCCGCCTTCCAGCACGGAGATGATGATGAAGAAAATATCGGCGAACAGGATGAAAATGAACGACGGGATGAGGATCCGGGTGTATTTCTTCCCGTAATAAACGCCCTTTCCGATCGCCCGGCCCATGCCGCCAAGGAAAAAGAGCACGCCCAGGTTGAAAAACAGCAGCAGGGCCGCATTTTCCGCGAAGCTGAGCCAGGCATCTTTCGGGAAGAAATTCCCGGTGTTGACCGCGCTCAGTACGGTATTCAGGAGGAGCAGCGCAATTTGGACAATAAAGAGGATCCGGGTCACGTTCAGCATGACCCCGCCGCCGATCCCGACACCGCCGCCCCACGCAAGGCCGGCGCGCGTACAGAAATGTTCGAAGACCTGCATCATCGGTTCGTTCTGTTTCCCTTCGATAAAGCCGTTGTTGGCGACACAGTAAACGCGGAGCTTCAGGTTGTTTTCGCGGCAGAAGGTCTCCATTTCCTCCATGAAGCGGAGCACATGAGACGGCACGCCGTCCACATAGAGCGGCAGACCGAACACCACCGTCTGCGCATCCCGGAGCTGTTCCAGAATGCGTCTGTGGTCGGCGGGGGTACGCAGCTTTTCATGCACTTTTTCCCCGCCGGTGAAGAGACCCTGCAGGAAGAGGAAATACGAAGACGCACAGAAGCGCGTTTTGGGACTGCAGTTGATGAATACTGTCTTCATAACGACGCCTCCAGTTCCGCGAGATCGTTCAGAAAAACGACTTCGGACCGCTCATAGCCGTCGTTGAGCGCATTCCGCTCTGCCATATAGCGGAATGTGGCCTTTTCCGCCTCGCTCACATCTCCGTAAACGACCACCTTCCAGAGATCGTGCTTTCCGTAGCGGAGCGTATGGTGCATCTGCCGGCCGCGGTAGGTGCTGAAGGGCGTGGAGGTCCCGATGGAGCGGTCCAGAATATTCTTGACCGCGGCGCTGTACGCGCCGTAGAGATTTTTCGTAACGATCACGAGTTCATCGGCCCTTCCAATCACGCGGCAGACCTGCTGCAGTTTGTCCTTCATGAAGCACTCCGCCGGATGTTTGGTCCAGCAGCCGAAACAGCCCTGACAGGGCGCATATTTTCCGTCCGCGGCAACCGCGGTGCCGCATTTTCCTTCGATCAGGGCGTCATACTCCGGCCCCAGATCATGAATGATCACTTTCATCTTATTCCTCCTGTTCTGCCGCGAGCAGCGCACCGTTCCAGGCCCGGGTCAGGTGCTCCGCGATCAGTTTTTCATCAAATTCCAGGCCGTTATTGGCAATGAGGCTCGCATAGCCGTGTGCGAACAGCGCGACGGTCAGAAATATTTGTTTTGTTTGTTCCGGACCCAGTCCGGCCCCCTCCTGCATGGCGGCCAGGACCGGAGTCAGTTCTTCGGAATCGATCATCTCCAACAGACTGTTCCCCTCCGCATACCCGGACTGGAACAGGAAGCGGAACAGCTGCGGTTCCTCCACGGCGAAGCGGATGTAGTTCAGGCCGATCCCCAGGACTGGATCCTGTTCCGGCGGAACCATCATCAGATATTCCGTATGCAGCTGATCAGCCCGGGCATAGGCAGCCCGTTTCATGGCGTCAATGGTCGAAAAATGATACATGACCGGCTGTGTGGAACAGTGCAGCTGCGCAGAGACCGTCCTGGCGTTGATACTTTCGTATCCGCTTTGTTTTACGACCTCAATGGCTGCCTGGATGATCATGTCTTTCGTGATCCTCGTCTTGGGCGGCATACGCATTTTCCCCTTTCAATATTATTACTATCGTTATATAACGTCAATTATAATACGTAATTGCATGAGTCCGTTGTACCAGGTACATTTGACTCATTTACGGGAAAGGAAAAATAAAAGGCCTCATGCAGCTGCATAATGCCGCTGCTCAAGGCCTCTGGATCTATAATTGAGCGCTCGATTCGTTTGTTTTTTCTGCCCTGTCAGGTTTGACAGGGTATTCAGATTTTTTTATCATTCCGGCAAGCGGATCCTCTTATTCCTGCGTTCTGCGCAGAATGGAGGTGTATTTCCGGTTTTGGACTGCCCTGCCGATCGGGCCGGACAGGATGCCGGCTGCGATCCCAATGATCCATACATATTTCCAGCCGACAAAAAATCCGATCAGATTGATGGCTGCGATGACGATGGCCCAGTATATGAACTGAAATCTCACATTCGTTTTATTCAGCTCAGCGATGACATCTATCCCGTTCGAGGAATGAGGCGCGTTTTCAATAAACGCCGCCGCTCCGGCAGCACCCGTACAGGACCGGAAATCCTTACTGCATGCTTCGGCGGCTTTTCCGTAGGCAGAATTGCCCAGAATTTCCCGGACGGCAGCCCGGATCCCGTCAGCCGAATCGTCTTCTAATACTGTACCGGCGCCGATCTCCATTACCCTTCTTGCGGCCGCTTTCTGTTCGCCGGTCTGCGGATAGAGCACCATCGGAGCCGCCATATACAGGCTCTCGGAGACGCTGTTCATGCCGCAGTGTGTTATAAAAACGTCCGCTTTGGCAAGAACGTCAAGCTGGTTCACATATGGATACACCCGGATGTTGCCGGGCAATTCTCCCAAAGCCTCACGGTCGACCACGTTCCCGCAGGAAATGAGAACATCGATGTTCTGACCGCTCAGTGCCCCGATACATTTTGTATAGAAATCAGGCCTGTCATTGATGACGGTCCCCATGGAAATATAAACGAGCGGGCGTTCCTTCTTTTTTTCCGGCACAGCCTTTGAAAATACAGAGGGGCCCACGAAGGCATAGTGATCCGAAAAGCTCTCCGCATATGGCTGAAATTTCCGCGATGTATAAACGACCGTATCCGTTTGATTATCGTTCGATATCAGCGAAAAAACATTTTTCACATGATAGCCGTAAGGTTCAAGCTTTTTCAGCTCCTTTGACACTCTCGGCAGGCCCAGGATCATATCCGCCATTTCCTTCGGCGAATTCTTCATGTACTGCGAGGACAGCTGATTGAAGGCGAACGTACTGGTGGAAACGACCATCGGCACATGGTGCTTCCATGCGTTCAGCTTACCCCAGAAGCAGACGGAATCCGTATACACAACATCAGGCCGGAAGGTCTTGAACTCCTCATTGAGAAAGCCGTCCATGCTGAGCGTGATCCGGATATCCTGCACCGTCATTTCCGTAGTGGACACGTTCCTGAGTCCGGCTTCTTCCTGCTCCGAAAGCTTTGGCAGAAACGCGTCGCAGGAGATAAACTCCGCGCCCGTGGCACCGATCTTCTCTTTGAACGCGTCAAACGAATAGAACCGGACGGTATTCCCCCGTTTCACCAGTTCCGCGGCGACCGGCAGCATGGGATTCGTATGACCGTGCGCGGGAATGCAGAAAAAGGCGATCCGCTTCATTCCCTGTCACCGTCCTGATCCTGAAACGCTGCCCCGAACAATTCCGCAAAGGCCCCTTTCGGGGGAATGGCGATCCCGCGCTTCTCATCGCCGAGAAGCAATATAGTGTCTCCGGGCCTGATCCCAAAGATTTCCCGCGCCTGTTTCGGTATGACGATCTGTCCTTTTTCGCCGACGGTAGCCGTCCACGCATATTTTCCTTCCGGTGCCTTCATGATTCCGCCTCAAAAGTATGATTTGTTATACTAATCATACCTGATTCGCATTGATCCGTCAAGAAGGAGAAAAAACAGCGGGGATTACTCCCCGCCATTCCGATATCAAATCGTTATCAATGGTGCTAAAAAAAGAAGACATTCCGGAGAATTCCTGCTGTTTACAGCTAATCAGAACAAAGAAAATAATAATCCCAGTCGGGAAAGAAGATACTTTGATTGAATATCATTTTATTATCAGCGTTGATAACAGCCGGAATGAAAGCCGCTGTGGATTTTTGCGGAAAATTTTGCCTGTGTCAACTAAACCGGATCGATATGACGATGAGTGTCAATGCTTCCTCATTACGAATCTTCTGCCTCTTCATCGTCCAGTCCGGACGGAGGAATGGCAAAGGCATAGCTGCCCTTTTCCTCTCCCTCTTTCGGCGGGGTCTTTCTCCATCCCCACAACAGACTGCGGATCTCGACCACACCGGTCTTTTCATCTGTCTGAACCTTGTACGGGATCAGCGATACCAGAAATGCCCCTAAAGCCATTCCGCCAATGAATGATTTTTTCATGAAAGAACATCCTGTTTTGTGTCTGCCCGATTGATTGCCGGCGTCTCAACGCACTTCGCCAGATACAGGCTGTATGCTGCAGATACGGCGATGACCACGATATGCAGGACCAAATTCACAAGCTGAGAGCCTTCGTCGGCTGCGAAGACAGAGGTTACGTCGATGAAGCTGTGCGCCAGGATCCCGGGCAGAAGGCTCCCACTCTTGTAAAACACGAGTGTAAAGACAAAGCCCATGGCAACCGCGAAAATCACCTGGGTGAGGGTGGGGATCAGATCATGTCCGGTAAAAAGATTCATAATATGCCCCATCCCGAAGGTGACGGAGGAAACGATGACAGCTGCTTTCACATTGCCGTCCTTCAGCATGGCCTTAAACAGGAAGCCTCGGAAGATCAGTTCCTCCGCAAATCCGACAAAAGCCATGGATATAGCGGCATAGATCAGTCCCGGTACAGGATAATCAGGCTGAAATCCGCTGAAGAGATTCACACAGGAGAGGACCCATAAAGGAATGAACCACAGCATGGCTCTGCTGTTCTTCGCCCAGCCGGCCAGGCCGTACTTTTCCATGAGCCCGTTTTTTTTCACGAACAGGAAAATCGCTGCGGATATCACGATCAGGCCCAGCATGTGCCACACCGAATCGAGGCCGAAATTGTTTTGCAGCGTCCCCATGCCCACCGCGTAGATCACGATCCATAGGATCGCAAAGGTGATCTCACTTTTTTGATACAGTTTCGTCATTTTGATTACTTCCTCTCTCTAATCCTTCCGCAACCCTGATCAATGTTGTTTGAATTGCTTCAGGATCGTATTTCATTGCGTTGTTTGCGATCAGGCTTGCGTAGCCGTGAACAAGGGCTGCAAGCGGTTCAAAAAAAGAGACTGCTTCTTCCTCTGTAAGGTTTTCTTCCGTACTTACCGCCGCAAGAACACCGGCAGTTTCCGGAGCCCGAATCAAGTCTTCAAGGCTGAGGCTCAAGAAACGCCCGGACTGAAAGAGGAACTTAAACAAATATGGTTCTTCTTCCGCAAACTGAACGTAACGGCGCCCTATCTCCAATAGATTCCCGCCTGCCAGGATATAATCGCTGTGGTATGTGTCCGCCTTTTGGTATGTCAGGTCTTTCAGAATATCCATGTTTGGAAACTGATACATGATAGGCTGTGTCGAGCAGCCGAGAAAAGCGGCAAGGTTTCTTACCGTCAGAAACTCATGACCATTTTCCCGAATCAGCTGGAATGCGCCTTCTATCATGGATTCTTTTGTGGTTGATGGTTTCTTTGGCATCGAATTCACCTTACAATATTATAACACATGTTATTATATTATGGATCGTCACTTATGTCAAGAGATTATTCAGCGAGAGCCTAATACCTGGGCAGTAAACAGGGCGGCGGGAGCACTCCCCGCCGCCTATACCATATGCGCAGATCAGATCGTTCTTCACCGTCTCCATTGCCTGATCCGGCTGTATTTCCGTTATCAAATCGTTATCAACACTGCCAACAAAAAACAGCAGGCACTCCGAAGAAAGCCTGCCGCTTCATGTTATTCAGGATAATTCAGCACAATTTAAGCCAAAATCTGCATTACTCCCACTCGATCGTGCCGGTCGGCTTCGGGGTCAGGTCGTAGAGGACGCGGTTGACACCCGGGACTTCGGAGGTGATGCGGCTGACGATCTTCCCCAGCAGGTCATAGGGGATCGGTTCAATGGCGGCGGTCATCGCGTCAACGGTGTTGACGGCGCGGATGACGACGAAGTTTTCGAAGGAGCGCATGTTGTTTTTGATCCCGACGGACTTGTAATCCGGGACGATGGTGAAATACTGCCAGACTTTTCCGGCCAGGCCCGCGTTTGCGAACTCTTCGCGCAGGATCGCGTCAGACTCGCGGACCAGCTCAAGGCGTTCGCGGGTGATCGCACCGGTGCAGCGGACCCCGAGACCAGGACCCGGGAACGGCTGACGGTAGACCATGCTGTCCGGCAGGCCGAGCGTCTTGCCGACGACACGGACTTCATCCTTGAAGAGCAGTTTGACCGGCTCCACGAGGCCCTCGAAATGAATATCCTCCGGCAGGCCGCCGACATTATGATGGGCTTTGACCGGGCCGGACTCCAGAATATCCGGATAGATCGTCCCCTGGGCCAGGAATTCGATGCCTTCCAGCTTGCGGGCTTCTTCCTCAAACACGCGGATGAATTCTTCGCCGATGATCTTGCGCTTGCGCTCCGGTTCGGCAACGCCGGCCAGTTTGTCCAGGAAACGGTCGACCGCGTCCACATAGATAAGGTTCGCGTCCATCTGGTTGCGGAAAACCTCGATCACCTGTTCCGGTTCGCCTTTGCGCAGCAGACCGTGATTGACATGGACACAGACCAGATTTTTTCCGATCGCTTTGATCAGCAGCGCGGCGACCACGGAGGAGTCCACTCCGCCGGAGAGCGCGAGCAGGACCCGCTTGTTCCCGACCTGGGCTTTGACCGCTTCGATCTGTTCATCAATGAATGCCTGCGCCAGTTCCGGCGTAGTGATCCGTACCATAGATTCCGGGCGTACGTTCGCCATAATTCATCCTCCAGATATTTTCAAAGTGGGTACGACTTGTTTTGATGAAAAAATTTTAACCGTTCCGTGACATTCGGCGGAAATTTTATGACAATGGTCACACCAAAACGATCCCGCGCTAAAAGCGGGCGTAGATAAAGGAGGACGTATCGTAGCCGATCCCGTAAATGCCCAGCATGATGACGGACCAGATCAGGCCGAGATAAAGCAGCCAGCGCAGCGGCAGCGGGAGGGCGGAGACCCGGCTGTGGATCCCAACACCCTTCTCATGCAGCAGATCCACCGTCAGGAGGACCATGAGCCCGGCCAGCAGGACTGCCGCATTTCCGGCGCTCAGACCAAAGTCAGGCACAGCGGGCAGCGCGAAGCTGCGGAACATCTGCCGGACGATGCGGAGCCCGCGGTTCAGCCCGCCGGAATTGAAAAAGATCCAGGCGAAGTTCACCGAAAGGAACGTCAGCACCCGGCCGGCAGCGCGCGGAAGGCGTTTCCCGGATCGGCTCCAAAGATCCTCAAGGATCTGATAAAAGGCGTGCAGCATCCCCCAGAAGATAAAGTTGAGCGTATTTCCGTGCCAGAGGCCGGAGACCAGAAAAACGAGGATGATATGGACGTATTTCCGCAGCAGGCCCTTCCGGCTGCCTCCCAGCGGGATATAGAC
Source organism: uncultured Chloroflexota bacterium (assembly GCA_902795255.1). The sequence goes on along the minus strand of CADBKS010000005.1, from coordinate 19,307 downwards.
ATAGTCCGTCAGCCAGGAGGTCAGGGAGATGTGCCAGCGGCGCCAGAAGCTTTTGATCCCGGCGGCCAGATAGGGCTGCCGGAAATTCCGTTCCGTGGAAAAGCCCATGATCCCGGCGATCCCCCGGCTCATGTCGGAATAGCCGGCGAAGTCGCAATAGATCTGCAGGGTATAAGCCAGGGAAGCAGCCAGCAGCTCCCAGAAGCCGCGGGTCTCAAAATTTCCGAAGAGACAGGCACTCACCACGGAGAGCCGCTCCGCCAGCACCAGTTTCTGGAACAGGCCCCAGACGAAAAGAAGCGCTCCGCGGCGGATCCGTCCGGTATCCCAAAGGCGGCCGGTCTCAAAACCGCGCAGTTCGCGGAAGAAAGCGCCGGGGCGTTCGATGGGCCCGGAAATGATCTGCGGGAAGAAAGAAACATACAGCAGGACGCTGATAAAGCAGTCCTCTGCCGCGAGCTTCCCCCGCCAGACGTCTGCCGCGTAGCTGACGCAGCGCAGCGTGTAAAACGAAAGCCCAAGCGGCACCGCCAGGTCCCCGAAGCGCGGCAGGACGGAGAGATCCGCACGCTGCAGGACCGGATCCGCGAGGCCGGCATATTTGAAGAAAACAAGCAGCCCGATATTCCAGAGGACCGGCAGGATCAGAAAGACCTTTTTCCGTCCTTTTTCCCGGATCCCCAGTCCGCAGGCCCACACGGAAAAAGCCGAAAGCAGCAGCCAGACCAGAGCGATCCGTTCCCACGTGAGATAAAACAGGATATCCGCCGCGAGCAGCCAGTACCTGCGGGCCTTTTTCGGAAGGATCAGCAGGACCGCCATGAAGAGCAGGAAACAGCCGGCAAAGGGCAGGGAATTCAGGACCACGGCATCACACTCCGATCTCCGCGCTGATCCCTTCGGCTTCGATCCGCACCGTTCCGTGCGCATCCTGCGGAATCTCAAAAAACAGCTCCGGCTCCCGGTCCAGCAGCGTCACGGTGCTTCCCTCCTCCCGGACCAGCACGGCCGAGAAGCGGGTTCCTTCCGGCATGGTGGAAACGATCTTCAGTTTCCGCATGCCGTCCCCGGAATCCAGATAGCTCAGGCCCAGGATATCCGCACCGTGGGCAGCGAGCTTTTCGGCCATCGACCCGTAAAACAGCTCTTCCGGAGCGATCTCCCCGCTGAAAAATGCCGCAAAGACCCGGCTGAAACGCTCCGCACCTTCAGCATTCAGGTGCCCGGCATCCTCAAAGAGGTCCGGCGCCTGATCGAACCACTGCTCCCTGCAGAGGTTGAAATCCCAATACCGTACGTCCGTTCCTTCGGTCAGGGAGCGGATCAGGGCGATATATTCATCGTAATTTCCGACGCCCGCCGTCTGGAACAGCGTCATCGGCGCGGAAAAGAGCGTCAGCTCCACACCCTTTTTCTCACAGTAATCAATGATCTCCCGGAGCGTCTTCAGCCAGTCCGCTGAGGGGCTTTCCGTGTGGATCCGGTCAAAGCCGGCCGTATCCAGCAGCAGACCGTTCCGGATCCGGCCCTGTCCCGACGCAAATCCTTTCCCCTTGTAATCATCGAAAGGCAGGAAATTGCGGTAGGCAGCAGTCCCCTTTTTCTCAAGCAGACGGCGGATCTCCTCCGGATGCAGCAGCCCTTCCCAGTTCCGGCGGGCCGGCAGGAAGCTGTTTACATAATATTCCGGGGAGCTTGCTTCCAGCAGGAAGCGGACTTTGTTCAGCGAAGGGCGCATATAGTCGGAGACGATATAGGTCCCCGTCATCTGCTCCCGCTCCCGGTATTCGTCATTGGCCATCATCACATAATACATTTCGAGGAAGACGCGGCGGACATGCTTCCGCTCCACACCCTCGCGGATGAGCGCAAAGGAGGCATCCAGCGCCTGCAGTGCGGAACCGGCGTTGAAGGTATTCGCCCCGAGCCCCGCATCCGTGAGGCGCGGATCCAGCGAGGCATAGCAGTGGGAAGAACCGGCGAAAAGCACATCGATCCGGTCCTGAGCGTAAAACTCATGCATCATCAGCCGCGTATAAGACTCCGTATCATCGATCAGCAGATAACGGAAGCCCATCCCGCAGGCGATAAAAAGTGCGATAAAACAGAGGGCCTTCAACAGTCGCATGGTTTTATTATACAGCCGATGAACACTGACGGGCCCCGAAAGTTTTCAGGGCCCGTCAGCCGGCGTGGAATTCTTCTCGTAAGAGCTCTCTTTAATTTTCACATGGCAATCGAAAGGGAGTGCTTCGCACATGGCGCGGCACGGCCGCTCGTGTGCTGGCATCAGTGACTTGCCGCGCCAGGGTTTAATCACCCGGGGGCACGGGCCGGCTAAAGCCGCCCGTTGCCCCCGGCACCCCCGTTTTTTATGCCTGAGGTGACTTTTTTGTTTTATGACTCAAGGACTCACTCTCGATCAGTGGCGACCGCCTGCTATAAGAGCTGACTTTGATATGCTCATGGCAATCGGGAGCAAGTGCTTCACACATGGCGCGGCACGGCCGCCCGTGTGTTAGCATAAGCTGCTTGCCGCACCAGGTTTATTTAGCCGTGCCCGATCGGGCTGGTCTTGCGGCCGCCCAACACCTGCACCGTACAGGGTGGGCTGCCGCCCACACCCTTCTTGATGCGGTGCAGGAGCTTCGCTGTAAGGTACGGGCTTCGCCCGTTTTTTATGCAGAGCAGGAGCTTCGCCCCGTCGGCCCGGCCCCCCCATTAGTGAGTCAGGGGCGAAAAACTTGTTTTACGGGCATGGTTTTCAGGAAAACTAACTTGCTGAGTGCGGCTATCTTTCAGCTGAAGCTCTTCGGATCCACCTGCTCAACAGGTGGTTTTTTCCTACTACAATAAAAACAACGGGAGCCGGTTCCGCAGGACCGGCTTCCATCTCAAATCCGACGCGAAGCGTCACCGATTTAACTTCACACTTCACCCTTCACTCTTCAAACTTTCCTCTTCAGTCGGTTCCGGCGTTTCCGTGACTTCATTTGCCTCAGCGCTGTCTGCTGCCGGAGCCTCGGGACCGTTATACTGGGCGTAAAAGTCTTCAATATTGAAGTTCGCGGAAGAGATCTCATCCCCGGTCACAAAGTCCCCGTCCTCAAATTCCTCTTCCCCGTCTTCGGAAGCTTCCGGTTCGGGCGGTTCGCCCCAGGACGCATAAAGCATCGCGACCGGCCAGTCATACTGGGCATCCGGATGATAATCCTGCAGCCAGTCGGTATGGAAATCGAAATAAACATTCGAATACAGCGGCATCGTCGGCAGGATCTCGTTGAAGCGTTTCTGCATCTCCAGCCAGTGGGTCTCGAAGGTCAGCAGGTCGAACGGTTCGGTCGTGCGCATATCCCAGGCATGCGCGAGCAGCTCCTCATCCGCCACACCCGCATTGTTGACCACGCCCTGCAGGCTCTCGTTCTGCGAGAAATGCAGGTAAGGGTCAAACACGGAGACGAAATTGGTCGCCATGAAATTCATGTCGAAGCGGCGCTCCCCGCCCTCACGGTAATAGTCCGAAAGCAGCTCGGTGAAGGGCACTTCCTCGACATCCAGTGCCGCACCGATCTGCGGAAGGGTCTCATCAAACAGTTCCACCACTTTCGCAGCCAGGTCGTTGCGGGCGCATTTCGCGAATTTCAGGACCAGCGGCATCAGTTCGCCGTCGACTTCCTTGTACCGGATGCTGTCCGTTCCCTCGGTGAAAGGCTGGCCTTCGCTGTTGAGCGTCCATCCGTCTTCGATCAGGAGCCGCTTTGCTTCTTCGAGATCCGGGTCATAATGGTTCAGGGAGTCCAGCGTCAGCGCGTTCCAGGCTTCTTCTTCTTCCTCGGTCAGGTCGTACGGACGGTAGGTCCCGTTGGCGGCACTGACCATCCACTGGCCGATGCCGTAATAGCCGTACACCGGGATGGCGAACCCGCCAAGCATCTCGCGGATAAAGGTATCATTGTCAAAGGCATACGCCAGCGCCTGCCGGACAGCCTGTGACTGCTGCGGTCCCTTTTTCTCCAGGCTGAAAGCCATAAAGCCGTAACCGATCCGCGGGTAGTTTTTCATCCCGAAACCGTCTCCGCCCGAAAGCTGCAGGCCGGCTTCGATGACCTTGCGGTCCACGCACTTGTTCAGCACATCGACCTCGCCGCTCTGAAGCTGTTCGATCATGTTTTCGGGATAGACCGGGACGAGCGTGAGGCGTTCGATGGAGGGTTTCTGATCTTCCCAGTTGCCCTTGTAAAATTCATTGATCTCGAACTCAACGGTTCCGCTTTCGGGATCGTAGGAAGTCAGCTTCCACGGTCCGGCGGTAAGCGCAGGGTGGGAAAGGTAGCCGGTTTCGGGATCCAGCACGGTTTCCCGCAGCAGATCGGCAGTGAACGGGCCGGTCATGTATGCACCGTTCCCGTCGTCCGCCACACCGCAGCCCGGAGCGATCACGCTGATCGGGTACGGGTACATCTGGAACTGCGAGAGTTCATAAAAGTACGTCCCGAATTCCTCACGGATCGTCATCGAGAAGGAATAGTCCCCCAGCAGACGGATGCCGGAAAAGACCTCGCTCCGCCCGCTGTGATAGGCCTCATAACCGAGAATGTTGATATCCGGAGCCACCGCACCGATCTCCGCCAGCTGCGGGGAGACCGTCAGCAGCCAGGAGAAAACATAATCCCGGGCCGTGATCGGCGTCACGCCGTCATTGTAGGTCAGATCCTGCTGCAGCGTGAAGGTGTAGGTCACGCCGTTTTCCCCGGAAGTTTTTTCCACATCCGTGACAACATTGTGATCCGCGATGAACTGGATCTGGTTATCCCACCAGGTCGGGCTGTACCCGTGGATCGCGTTCCGCACGTCGATATCGCTGGTGTTTGAACCGAAATAGGACGTGAAGAATTTCCCACTGACCTTCGTCGTATTGCCGACCGTCAGATGAACCGGCCCTTCCTCAGGATCCGCGGCATAAAACCACTCCGAATCATCCTTCAGCGATTCGGGCACCCCGTTCTCATACTGAGCATAAAACCATTCGCCATTTCCTGACGCCGCGTTTTCCTGCGCGAAGATATTGCACGGGAGCGTTCCCGCCAGGATCATTACCAGAAGCAATGCAAAAAGTTTTTTCATCTTTTACCTCCTCTGCCCGGTCATTCCTTCCGGACCGGAATCAGTCAAAGCAGTCCCCTTCGTTCATTGTGATCAGCCCGGCCAAAGGCACGTTGTATTCTTCAATGGTCGTGATGTGCAGGATCGTCTCCGGCACAATGATCCGTTCGATCACCGGCTGATACGGCACCTCCGGTGTCGGAGATGGGTCCGGGCCGGGCGTCGGCTCCGGACCGGGTTCCGGAGGCGTCACGATGCGGGTGTTGGCGAAGCTGATCTTCAGCACGGAGTTGCTGTCCACGCCCCGGTATACACCGTTTTCGTCCGCGATCCGGGCCGCATTTTCCACCTCTTCAACCGAGATGTCATTGTCCTGCGAAAGCGCCTCTTTGGCCGCCTGAACCTGCTCGTCGGAGTCGCAGATGATGTAGACCGTCGTATCCAGCTCATAATTTTCCGGCGCGACCGTTTCCTTCAGGTAATAGATCGTCCCCTCCAGCAGCGTTTTGTCGATATTCAGCTCACCGTTGGTGGTCCGGATGTCGATCGTGTAGTTCATGGCGCTGTTGTCCGGATCATAATGGACAAAGCCGAGATTTTTGACTTCGCCGGTGTCCGGGTCCGTGGCCTGGGTGTAGTAGTATTTCTCATTCGTTCCGGAGGTATTGTCGTAATACCAGAGGCGGAATGCGGTCTGGCTGTCGTCAATGACCTCACCGGTCTCGGAATCCACCTTGGAGATCATCACATCCCCGTCGATCCGCTCCAGCGTGATCCAGTTTTCCATGTTCCACGCCGTATCCTGCATGTTATTGTTGAAGCGGATATAATCCAGGTTCCCTGCCATCATGAAAGAAGCCCAGGCCGCGGCGTCCTTGCTTCCGATCCCCTGTCCGAGAAGGAAGTTGAAATACTCATTGGCACGGTCCCATGCGCCCTCACCGGCCTCATCCAGGCGGTCCTTCATATAATCCCCGATGGAAGAATCCGAAACAAATCCGTCCTGCAGTTCCCACGCGGAATATTTCCGGTCATTGCCATACTCGGCATGCCTGGTGACGACCACGCGCTTGCCGTCCTGACTGTTCGAAGCGGTCAGAATATGCGTTTCCCCGTTCTCATCCGGTTCGGATTCGAAGAGGAAACTGATCCCCTTATCCGACATTTCAACCAGAACATCATTGACCTCATCATCGCTCCAGTCCGGGAAGTACCGTTTCACGATGTTTTTTATCTGGTTGCGGTAATACGTGCTCTCGACCTGCCCCAGGGGGACGCAGTCCTTATGCTCCGTGGGCGGATTTTCGCCATAATCCACGACGGAATAAACTTCTCTGGTCGCATACTGATAGCGGACGCCGTTCAGATCATCCGTAGCCTCACGGACATCGTCTTCACCGTAAACCCAGCGGAAACCGTCCTCATAGGCCGTGTTATAGTCATTTTCCCGGGGCTGCGGGACAAAAATATTACCGAGCGGACAGCCCTGATACGTCATACTGGTATGGCGGATCTCCTCATCCGCGTCGGGAGATTCACGGAGCATTTCAACGAAGTCCGTGTACGGATCATCCTCGCGTCCGTCCTTTTTGCTGTAATAGTCCAGCAGGTAATTGATGACGGCTTCACTGTTGGTGGATCCGCCGTAAGCAGCTCTCAGTTTATTGAAGAACCGGTTGGTATCGTAAATCGAGAGGCGGCCGTAATTGATATCGGACTGGCTGACACCGTATTCCAGCAGCTTTTCCGTGATCGCAGGGACCCTAAGACTGACTTCAAAACTGGGAACGCCGAGGTAGGTTTTATCCAGGGTCTGGTCATCAAAGGCAACCGCCTGTTTTTCCGGATCTTCCGGGATATTATCCTGATCCTGGGTCGGCGTCTGCAGAACAAAGCTCTGATCCTTATAGCGGTACACGTGTCCGGAGGTGTTCTTGATCCAGATCCGGATCGTACGGATATCCCCAGGTTGGAGGACGTTCGAAGAAGAAAAGCCGCTCAGGTAGTTGATCTGATTGTAAAGCTCCGCCAGATCCAGATTGACAAGCTCACTTTCGAACCCTTCCGGGATCAGGAAAGTCACATTGTAAACGCCGTCCGCATCCAGGATGGCTTTGACCGCGGCCGGGACCCCGTCAAAATCAAGGCGGACGATATCATCACCTTCATAGCCCATGAGAATTTCCGCCCATTCGCCTTCGATGTCATCCTTATTTACACGAATTTCTTTCTTCTCATCGGCATCTTCCGCTTCATCGCCGTCCGCTTTATCCGCGTCACTGTCAGCGCCATCCGCATCGGTATCGCCGGCATCCGCGTCATCCGCTGCATCAGCGTCAGCATCATCCGCATCGGCGCTGTCAGCATCCGCATCTTCCGTGCTGCCGTTTTCATCGGCCGAAGGCTCTTCGCTGCCGGTGTCTCCCGCAGCATCGTCACTTCCGCCGCGGGTCAGCGCCGGCTGTCCGGTTTCACCCGTTTCCCCGTCATCTGATCCGGAGAGCGCGCCATCAGCGGCAGCTTCATCTCCGTCTGCTGCAGACGGTTCACCGTCTGTCTCTTCTGCCGTTTGCGCGGCCGGGTCTTCTGTGTTTTCTGTCGTCTCTGCGCTTACCGTTCCTTCCGGACCCTCCGCCGTTTCACCGGCAGGAGCGGTTTCCGGAGCCGTCACATTTCCGTCTGTCTGGGTCTCCGCATTGCTTTCTCCCGCATCGGCGGCGGTGTCTGAACCGGTATCGGCCGCAGCTGTTCCGGTATCCGCGGCCGCGCCGGGCTGCGCCGAACCGGAGTCAGCAGGAACGCTTTCAACTGTTCCCGCATCCGCAGCAGCTGTTCCGGTATCCGCGACCGCGCCGGGCTGCGCCGAACCGGAGTCAGCAGGAACGCTTTCAACTGTTCCCGCATCCGCAGCAGCAGTATCGGCACCGGCGAAATCACTGACGGCACCTTCCGCGGAAGCTGCGGCAGTTCCGGTATCCGCAGCAGGAACCGCTGCTGAAGAGGTGTCAGCGGCCGGAGCTTCATATACCGGAGCGGGTGCTTCATACGCCGGTGCAGGTTCATATACCGGAGCCGGTTCATAAGCCGGAGCTGAATATGTATCCGTCGAACCCCATCCGGTGGTGTCGGCAATATAATTCTCAAAGCCATAGGGATCCGATCCCGTGTTGGCTGCATTGATATTCGCGATGACCACATCCACACCCGCAGATTCGGAGGCATCATCGGAAAGATCCTGTGCGATCACAGCCGGAACCGGCACAATGCAGTGCAGGCTGATGATCAGGATCAGGAACATATTGATAAATCGCCGGGCTTTGTTTTTCATAACGCATCCTTTCTTCGCTTGCTCCCCAAATTTTGAACAGCACACGGAGCAATACGTACAACATGGCATGGCCGTATAATGGTTACCGCAGTGCGGTCCGCAGACCGCAAAAACAATATTAAAAAGCAAATTGTTCAGAACCGGATCGAATTGCCCCATTAACAGGCAAAAACAAAAAAACGACGGACACCTTTCTCCTGAGATATCATCGCCGAATCATGGCAGGTCGATCTGAATTGGTCTGATCCTTTTTACCCCGGAACGGTTCCGATTCTCCGTTTCGGATCTCCGGGATCGAGGCTCTCTCCTTACATCTACCCCACTCATATTTATATTATATTCGATTATTTTAATAATTAATCTATTTCTAATGTTATTTTTGACGTTTTCTGATATTTTAAATAAACCACGGCTGTATACAGGTGCAGAGGTATAAGAAAAAGGAACGTCAGGGATTTTTTCAGGAATGGCAGGTCGCCAAAACCATCATAAAAGTGCTTTTATGATCCGCTCCCGGTTTCCGGGAAGCGGGTCCCTGCTCCATAAAACGTGCACGGATTCCACATCCGTCATAATGCGGATCAGGAGATGCGGCTCAGGCTACGGACTGTTTCCGTGTTTGCATATGCATTCCGTCCGGGACTGCCATAATGAAGCGTTATTAATCAAAAAAGGACTCCCCTTTCGGGGAGTCCTGAATAAGCATTCGTACCTGCGTACAAAACGCTGAATTAACGTTTTGTGTAGGTAGGAGCCTTACGGGCACGCTTCAGACCAGGCTTCTTGCGTTCCTTGATGCGGGCATCGCGGGAGAGCAAACCGGCATGAGAAAGGCTCGGTTTCAGGTTCTCATCCATCTTTACCAGCGCGCGGGCAAGTCCGAGTTTGACAGCATCAGTCTGACCGGTGACGCCGCCGCCATTGACATGGACGGTGATGTCAAAACCGCTCTGATCCTGATTGATCGCAGCAAAGGGCCCGAGAATCGCTTCAACGTCGCCGAAGCGGGTGAAGTATTCAGCAATCTGTTTGTCGTTCACAGTGAAGACACCGGTTCCGTTGGAAACACGGACGCGGGCAACGCTGTTCTTACGACGACCAACACCTTCAAAATATTGTCCGGCCATTATTCACTCCTTAGTTCACACGCTTCGGGTTCTGAGCTTCATGCGGATGTTCGTTTTCCGCATAAATCTTCAAACGGGTCATCAATGCGCGGCCGTGCTTGTTGTGAGGCAGCATACCCCAGACAGCACTGCGAATGACACGGTCGGGATAAGTGCGCATCATGTCTTTCAGGGAGGTCTCGGTCAGACCACCGGGATATCCTGAATGACGATAGTACATTTTCGTGACCATTTTCTTCGGGGTAATCGCCAGATGGGCAGCGTTGATCACAACAACGAAGTCACCCATTTTCACGCCGGGTGTAAATTCAGGCTTATGCTTCCCCATTAAATAATTAGCAATTTGTGTAGCCAGTCTTCCGATCCCCTGGCCATTGGCATCCACCAGCAGCCATTCGTTGGAAGGTTCACCTTTAATGACGTAGGTCTTTTCCACGGTCATTCTCTCCATTTATTTATTCGTCTTAGTTCACGTTCCTGTCCCGGTTCCGGGTATCGGACCTGCCAGAGCTGAAGACCTCTCGCGGGAGCCAGTCCGGGTTTTGCATCAATACCGTCTCTGACTGCCGCAACGATTTCTTCTTCCGTGACGTTTCCTTTTGCGTAAGCAACTTGGAGGAAGACGATCCGCCTGACCATGTGGTATAGAAAGGCGTTCGCTTCGATCTCAAAGAAGGCCTCGTCATCGGACTGCTTTATCCAGCGGTTCGTGATGATCTCCCGTACCGTGCTGCGGTCCTTTCGGGGCGGAGAACCGAAAGCACGGAAATCATGGATACCCGTGAAGTGTCGGGAGATCCGGTCCAGTTTTTCAAGGCTGAGCGCGGGCCAAATCCGCCAGGAGAATTCCTCCTTCAGCGGCAGTCTGGCAGGGGAAAAACAGATCTGATAGCGGTAGGTCCGGGAAAGCGCGCTGTATCTTGCATGAAAATCCTGCGCTGCTTTTTCCGCTTTGAGAACGGAAAGGTCCGCGGGGAGGGCAGCATTGAGCGCATTGCGCAGCTGTTCTTCCCCGTGATGCCATTCCATCTCAGCGGAAACGACCTGACCGGCGGCGTGGACACCGCTGTCGGTCCTTCCGGCACCCGCGATCGATTCTTCCTTCCAGCCCAGCTTTCTCAGTGCGTTCTCAAGTTCCAGTTGTACGGTCCTTGCGGCGCCCTGTCTTTGAAATCCTGAAAAAGCCGTTCCGTTATAAGAAATCGTAAATTTGTAACGTTCAACCAACGGTGATTCTTCAGTTGAAGAATCACGCTTCATTATTCAGAAACCAGTTCGATCAGAACCATTTCGGCGCTGTCACCCTTGCGGGGGCCGAGTTTGATCATACGGGTGTAACCACCGTTGCGGCTCTTGAAACGCGGGGCAATATCATTGAAAAGTTTTTCAGTGATCGCACGATCGTTCCCGAGGCGGGAGGAGGCCAGACGGGCAGCGTTCATTTTCGCGACCTTATCGCCTTCATTTCCCTTCTTCGCGAGGGTGATCAGTTTTTCAGCATCGCCGCGGAACGCGAGAGCTTTCGCCTGCGTCGTCGTGATCTTTTCATGCTCGAAGAGCTGGCGGATCAGCGTCGTGCGCAGAGCTTTGCGCTGCGAAGATGTTCTTCCTAATTTCTTTCCTGCAACTCCGTGTCGCATTTTTACTCCGATTCTTTATCTTTCTTCAGGTAACCTTTTTCCTGCAGCTTGGCGCGCAGTTCATCAAGGCTTTTCTCACCGAAATTACGGATCGACTTTACAGCGTCATCGCCCTTGTCCAACAGATCCAGAACATCACCAACAGAAGTGACGCCGGTGCGTTTGAGGGAATTGAAGACACGAACGGACAGATCGAGATTTTCGATCGGGGTGTCCAGCAGTTCGCTCGAAACATGAGGCTGCTGCTCAACCGGGGCGGATGTGATCGGAGTGATCTCATCGTTGATCCCGGAGATGTAGCGCAGGTGTTCGATCAGGATGCGGGAAGCTTCACCAAGGGCCGTTTCCGGTTTCTTGGTCCCGTCCGTCCAGATTTCGAGTTCGAGCTTGTCATAGTTCGTGCTCTGCCCGTAAAGAGCATTGCCCACGTTCCAGTTTACGCGTTTGATAGGGCTGTAGATCGCATCGACCGGCAATTCACCAATAGGGAGATGGCCGCTTCTGTCATCAGCCGGCAGATATCCGCGTCCCTTTTCTACCGTCAGGTCGATTTCCAGTTTTGTCTTCGGATCATCCACCGTGAACAGGTAGAGTTCCGGATTAACAATTTCGATTTCGCCCGGGCATTGGATATCAGCAGCAGTTACTTCTCCTTCACCGGATACCTCAAGCTTCATATGGGATACAGTCACATCATTCATGATGAGACGGATCTGTTTGATCTGAAGCATAACCTGCAGAACATCTTCGCGGACACCGGGGATCGCGCTGAATTCATGGTTCACATCCTGGATGCGCATGGATGTTACAGCAGCGCCATCCAGAGAAGAAAGCAGAACTCTGCGCAATGCATTGCCCAGTGTTACACCGTAGCCGCGTTCCAGCGGAGAAATTACGAACTTGGCGTAATTTTCAGCATCGCGATCAAGCTTGACAGTAGGTGTTACCATATTCATCAGTGTTGCCAATTATCACCATCCCTTCCCAATACACCTGATACGACCGCGTATTGGACTAATCAGCTTATCGTGAATAGTATTCAACGATCAGTTGTTCAGTGATATTTCCGTCGATTTCTGCGCGTTCGGGTAAGCGTAAAACACGACCGCTGATCGCTTTCACATCGCGGTCAAGCCAACCGACCAGGGTGCGCTTTTCAGCGACTTCAGAAAAATCCTTGAAATATGCCTTGTTCTTGGAGCGTTCGCAGACCGTGATCTGATCACCGGGGCGGAGGATCATGGACGGGATGTCCGAGCGGACACCGTTGACCATGAAATGACCGTGGGCGACCATCTGACGGGCCTGGGCGCGGTTTTCAGCAAAACCAAGGCGGAAAATAACATTATCCAGGCGGGTCTCAAGCAGCTGAAGCATGTTCAGACCGGTTTGACCGCGGCGCTGGGAAGCAACACCGAACATGCGGCGGAACTGGCGTTCCAGAACACCGTAAGTGCGGCGGGCCTTCTGCTTTGCACGGAGCTGGCGGGAATAGTCGGAGGCTTTGTCACCACTGCGGCCACCGGACTTGCCATGATCGCCGGGGGCATAAGCCCGGCGTTCAAAAGAGCATTTGCTGCTCAGGCAGCGATCGCCCTTTAAAAACAGTTTTTCATTTTCACGCCGGCATAAACGACAGGCCGGACCAGTATATCTTGCCATTGTTCTTCCTTTCTAAATTACACGCGGCGTTTCTTTGGAGGACGGCAGCCGTTGTGCGGAACCGGAGTGATGTCGCTGATGGAGCGGACTTTCATGCCCATTCCCTGGACAGCACGGATAGCGGATTCACGACCCGGGCCGGGCCCCTTGATGATGAGATCAACTTCCTGGATACCCATCGTCTGAGCAGTTTTGATCGCCTGTTCGGCAGCCAGACGGGCAGCGAACGGGGTGCTCTTACGGGAACCTTTGTAACCGACTGCGCCGGAGCTGCCCCAGCAGACCGGAGCGCCCATGGCATCGGTGACCGTAATGATGGTGTTATTAAAGGAAGCAAAGATGTGCACCTGTGCGGAAGACATGGTGCGCTTTACTTTACGTGCAGCAGCTGCACGACGCGCTGAGCGTACATTTTGAGCCATATTTCCTCTTATAACGTTATGTTATGAAATATTCCGCCCCTAAACACGCGAAAAATTGCAGGCAGCCGCTGGGGGAAAGGAAGTGCCCCAAACCTGCAATCAATCGCGATATTAAGGTCAGGATTATTTCTTGGTTGCTCCACGACGGCGGCCGCGTCCGGCAACGGTCTTCTTCGGACCCTTCGCAGTGCGGGCGTTCGTGCGTGTTCGTTGACCACGGCAGGGCAGATTGCGGCGGTGCCGTAACCCACGATAGCAGCCAATTTCGACAAGGCGTTTGATATTCATCTGAACTTCGCGGCGGAGATCACCTTCGACGACGTAGTTCTTCGCGATGTAATCACGGATCAGATTTTCATCATTTTCCGAAAGATCGCGGACACGAATATCAGGATTAACACCTGTATCACTCAGAATCTTCTGGGAGCGGGTCAGGCCGATCCCATAAATGTATGTTAATGCGGTCTCAATCCGTTTGTTACGCGGAAGATCAACACCTTCAATTCTTGCCATTTATACCCTCTTTTATCCCTGGCGCTGTTTATGCTTCGGGTTTTCACAGATCACATACAAACGACCACCGCGTTTGACGATCTTGCACTTTGAACATCGTTTTTTGATAGATGAAGTAACCTTCATTTTATTACTCCTCCGGGCATGGAATACACACCCGTCATTTTCATGATAGCCCGTCTATTATAACCTATTTATCCAATAACCGTTTTTTCCAAAAAAGCTTTTGTGACAAAATCACTTTCTTTTCAGGACCCGGTCCTTGTGTGCAGGGTTAAAGACGACAGGCGGTTCACCATTTTCCAGCAGGGTCGTGATCATCGGGCCATCTTCCGTGACCGCGATCGAGTGTTCGTAATGCCCGGTCAGTTTCCGGTTCGCTGAGGATACGGACCATCCGTCTTTCATGACTTTGGTGTCTTCCGATCCGATCAGCAGCATCGGTTCGATCGCGATCGTCATTCCGGCCCTGAGCTTCAGCCCGGTCCCCGCGATCCCGTAGTTCGGGACCTGCGGGGCTTCCCACATGCTGCGTCCGACACCGTGGCCGGTATACTGCTTTGTGAGATAGAACCCGCGGCTTTCCGCATAAGCCTGAATGGCAGCCGATATGTCCCCGGTATGATTTCCGGGAACCATCTGCAGGATCCCTTCATAAAGGCTTCCCTCGGTCGCATCGATCAGCGCCTTCGCTTCGTCCGAGATCTTTCCGACACCGACCGTGACGGCGGAATCCGCTACATAGCCTTTCAGCGTAGCGCCGCAGTCAATGGAGACGATGTCGCCTTCCTTCAGGACGATATTTTTGCTCGGGATCCCGTGCACCAGGATATTGTTGACACTCACACAGGTGCTGGCGGGATACGGGATCGGTCCGGGAACGCCTTTGAAAGCGGAAACGACATGGTATTTATTCAGGACCGCGTCAGCAGCTGCGTTCACATCCCAGGTGGAATTTCCCGGAACACAGGCTTCCGCGGCGGCCTTGAGGGCCTCCGCATTGATGATACCTGCTTCACGCAGCATTTTGATCTCTTCAGCGGACTTGATGCATACCTGTCGTTCCCAACTCATAATTTTTTCAGACTCCTGTATTCTTGTTCTCTTCGGTTCTTACAGTACTTCATCAATGGCGGCCATCATAGCCTTGGACACATCCGCGATATCCCCGTTTCCGTCGACGCGGCGCAGAACACCTTTCTGTTCATAATAGCCGATCAGCGGAGCTGTGGACTCTTCGTATGCGTTCAGACGTGTCTGTACGGTTTCCTCATGATCATCGGCCCGCTGGTAAAGCGGTTCGCCGCAGACATCGCAGATGCCTTCAGCCTTCGGCGGTTTCGTCACAACATGAAAAACATGACCGTTTTTGCACATGCGGCGCCCACTGATGCGGCTGACCAGATCTTCCTTCTTCACATCGATGCACGGAACGACCGTGACCTTTGAGTTGAAGGTTTTCTCCAGCATTTCATCCAGCGCTTCTGCCTGTTTGATCGTGCGCGGGAAACCATCCAGCAGCGCACCTTTTTTGCAGTCTTCATTCTTCAGTCTGTCTTCGACCATCGCGATAGTGACCGAATCCGGGACCAGAAGTCCCTGATCTGTATATTCCTTCGCCTTTTTTCCGAGCTCTGTATTCTCACGAATGTTTGCACGGAACAGGTCGCCGGTTGATACATGGGTCAGATGATAGACCTCAGAGATTTTTTCCGCCTGGGTACCTTTGCCGGCCCCGGGAGGACCGAGAAGAACAATATATACTGCCATCGTTGACCTCGCTGTTATCTGATGAGCTTTTCGTCATAGCCATGCTGTGTGAGCTCGGACTCCAGGTAATCGATGATGTCGCGGACACAGCCCACAACAATCAGCAGACCGGAGGATGAGAGCAGCATGGTGGAATTGGCGTTCGTGCGCAGGATCGCGCCGAGAATGTAAGGCAGGATCGCGATCAGGCCGAGGAAAACGGCACCCGGAAGGGTGATGCGGTCCTGGATCTTCGCCAGATAATTTTGTGTGTCGGTACCGGCAGCGCGGCCCGGAACAACAGCACCCTGGCGCTTCAGGTTCTCACCGTAATCGTTGTTCATGAAGGTCACACTCGTATAGAAGAAAGTGAACGCGACAACGAGGATGAAGTAAAGCACCACATAAAAGGCGCTGCCGCCGCTGAAGTGGGTCTGGATCCAGCTCGCGGAGTTTGCCACCCAGGCGGTCTTGGAGTTCACGAAGAAGCTCGCGATCAGCGCCGGGAAGGTGATCAGGGACTGAGCGAAAATAAGCGGGATCATACCGACCGAATTCACACGCAGCGGAAGGGTCGTAGTACCGCCGGACTTCACGCCGCGGTAACCGAGGCGCTGGCCCGGGATCATCAGCTTCACATAACGTGTACCCTGCTGCAGGTAAACGATCGCGAAGATCGACACAAGGAAGATGATGATGGAAATGATCAGGATGTACCAGCCGGAGGACCGGTCAGCGAGGATGCGGACCAGGTTCGAAGGCAGCTGGGATACGATACCGGAGAAGATGATCAGGGAAAGACCCTGCTGCTGGATACCGTATTCTGAAATGATCTGGCCGAGCCAGATAGCGATCATCGTACCGGCGATCATGGTAAGAACGTTCGCCAGGGTCGGGAGGAGGTTTGCACCGCTCCAACCGTAATCCTTAAGGACGGTCATACCGGGAAGGATCTGGTTAAACAGACCGATCTGTCCGATCGCTGACAGGAAAGCCAGCGGGATCGACAGATACATCGTCCACTTTTCCATCCATTTACGGCCTTCTTTAGGGTCATTCTTCAGCTTATCCTGGATCGAAGGAATGATCGGTCCAAGCAGCTGAAGAATGATCGATGCTGTAATGTAAGGGTAAACACCCATTGCAAGGATGGAGAACGTAGAAAGAGTACCGCCGGATAAAACATTGAGGATACTGATCAAGTCGCCTGCCGCGGACCGGCTGGTGTTCAATGCCTGGATAACCTGGGCATTGAAACCAGGGACCGGGATGTTTGCGATCAGACGATAGATGACGAGTACACCCAGAGTCAGAAGCAGCTTATTGCGGATGCCTTCCGACTTCCAAATATAACGCCATGGGGATCGCTTCATTTTTTAGTTCTCCTGCTAATGATCGGCGAGAGCTTAGTCAACGATCTCTACGCTGCCGCCGGCAGCTTCGATCTTGGCTTTCGCACCTTTCGTGACACGCTGGACTTTGACGTTCAGCTTTTTGGTCAGTTCGCCGTTGCCAAGGATAACGATCGGATTGCTCTTCTTGCTCAGCAGACCGGCAGCGCCCAACACTTCAGCGTTGATCTCGGTACCGGCATCGAAGCGTTCCAGCATTTCGACGTTAACTTCATTGTATTCGACACGATTCGGCGGAGTGAAACCTTCACCGCGCATGAACGGCAGGCGGCGGAAGAAAGGCAGGTTACCACCCTGGCGGTAGAGTTTACCGCCGGCGCCCTGACGGACGCTCTGGCCTTTTGTACCTTTACCGGCGGTCTTACCCTGACCGGCAGCCGGGCCGCGGCCGACACGTTTCTTTGAGCGTTTTGCGCCCCAATTCGGTTGTAATTCTTGCAGTTTCATATCAGTCCACCAATTCTTCAACTTTTACCAGGTGAGCCACTTTGCGGAGCATACCCTGAATGCAGGCGTTGTCTTCTTTGACAACGGTTTCATTCAGATGATGGAAGCCCAGCGCGCGGATGGTTTCCTTGTGCTTTTTTGAATAGCCGATAGCGCTCTTGACATAAGTAAGCTGCAGTTTCTTTGCAGTGTTTTCTGCCATTATTTACCTCCGATCCCAGAAAGGAGCCAGGTCTTCGGCATTCTTGCCGCGCAGGACCGCTTCGTCGGAAGCGTTCTTGAGCTGATCAAGAGCATTGAAGGTCGCCTTCACAACGTTGAGAAGGTTGGCGCTCCCCATGGATTTGGTCAGGATGTCATGGACACCGGCAACTTCCAGAACGGCACGGACACCGCCGCCGGAGATAACTCCGGTACCTTCGGAAGCAGGGCGCATCATGACAACGGCACCGCCGGTGCGTCCGTAGACTTCATGCGGAATGGTCGTCTTGTACAGATTGACCTTCTTCATGTTCTTGCGGGCAGCTTCGGAAGCCTTGCGCATCGCATCCGGAACAGCGTTGGCTTTACCGCTGCCCATGCCGATCATACCATTGTTGTCACCGACAACGACAGTGACGCGATAGCGAAGACGGCGGCCGCCTTTGACGGTCTTGGAAACACGGGCGATTTCGATAACACGTTCGTCCAGTTGTTCTTCTACTGATTGATATTCCATATTTTCCATTTCGTCTTCGCCGATCAGCGCGACTTTTGCCTGATAATTTTCGCGGCAGAGGGCGTACAGCTGATCCTTGATATCTTGGACCGTGACGCCGTCTTCGAGTGTCAAGCGATCGACCGGCAGAAATTCGCTGAAATAACGTTTGAGCTTTTTAATATCCCAGTCTTCCAGCGTATCCCCGGCGTTGGTGTACATGTTGACGTAATCGTTAATGACGTCCTTCGTCATTTTGTCGATCTGTTCGTGCATGTTCTTACCATCCAGCACTTCTTGGCGCTGAGCGTATATGATTTCACGCTGCCGGTTCATAACGTTGTCGTACTGCAGGACGTTTTTACGAATATCAAAGTTGCGAGCTTCGACTTTCTTCTGGGCGCTTTCGATACTGCGGTTCAGCATCTTGGCATCCAGAGGCGTTTCGTCATCCATCCCGAGGTTTTCCACCACGGATTTAATGCGGTCGGAACCAAAAATGCGCATCAAGTCGTCTTCAAGGGATAAGAAGAACTGCGTCGAACCCGGGTCGCCCTGACGGCCGGCACGGCCGCGCAGCTGATTGTCAATACGTCTGGATTCGTGGCGTTCCGTCCCGATAATGTGCAGCCCGCCGAGTTCTGCGACGCCCTCGCCGAGCACAATATCTGTCCCACGGCCGGCCATGTTGGTCGAGATCGTAACGGCGCCCTTTTGTCCAGCCTGGGAAATGATTTCCGCTTCCTTTTCGAGGTGCTTGGCATTTAACACATTGTGTTTGATGCCTTCGCGGCGCAGGTATTGACTCAAAATTTCCGATTTTTCAATGGAGATGGTCCCGATCAAAACCGGCTGGCCTTTAGCGTGGCGCCGCTTCACGTCTTCGGTCACCGCTCTGAACTTCGCCTTTTCGGTCCGATACACCAAATCATTTAAATCTTCACGGATCATGGGTTTATTGGTTGGAATGGTCACAACATTTAAATTGTAAATGGTGTTAAATTCTTCTTCTTCCGTCTTCGCTGTCCCGGTCATCCCAGCCAGCTTGTCAAACATTCTGAAGTAGTTCTGGAAGGTAATGGTCGCCATGGTTCTGGATTCGCGGTTAACCGTTACGTGTTCCTTGGCTTCAATCGCCTGGTGCAGCCCGTTGGAGTAGCGGCGCCCCGGCATTTGACGGCCTGTAAATTCATCGATGATGATGATT
>CADBKS010000004.1:9204-43593 GCA_902795255.1 uncultured Chloroflexota bacterium | reverse complement strand
AGGACCGGAACATCCAGCTCTTTGGCGAGCATCTTCAGGGAACGGGAAATGCTGGATACTTCCTGTACGCGGTTGTCCGTGCCGGTATCGCCGCTCATCAGCTGCAGATAGTCGATGATGATCATGTCCAGATGATGTTCCATATGGAGCCTGCGGCATTTTGTCCGCAGCTGCATCGGGGTGATGGCGGGCGTGTCATCCAGGAAGATCTTGGTTTCGCCGAAGATATCGATGGCTTCGATAAAGAAGGTCAGATCATCGTTCGTCAGTTTCCCGGTGCGCAGTTTCTGTGTGCTGATGCCGGTCTGCTGGGAGATGAGACGGTGGACCAGCTGTTCGTTGGACATTTCCAGCGAAAACATGGCGATGCGCTTTTTCTCCTTCAGGGCCGCGTTTTTCAGGATGGTCAGCATGAAGCCGGTTTTACCCATACCCGGGCGGCCTGCGATGATGATCAGGTCGGATTTCTGGAAACCGCCGAGCAGGTGGTCAAGGTCCGCAAGTCCGCTCGGAACGCCGACGATATCCGAGCCCTGCTGATAAAGCAGCCGGACTTTATCGTAAATATCGCTCAGTACGTCCGCGATCGGGATCACTTCCTTCCGGTCCCGCTTCTCACTGATCTCAAAGACGGCCTGTTCCGTCTCATTCAGGATCTGGTTCAGGTCCCTTTTGGAGTCATAGGCCAGGTCCATCATTTTCTGCGCGGCTTCCAGCAGGCTCCGCCGCTGGCTTTTTTCCAGCACGATATTGGCATAGGATTCCGCGTGCATGGAGGAAGGCGTTTTGCTTGTCAGGTTATAGAAGAAAACCTTCCCGCCGACTTCATTCAGATGCCCCTGTGCTTCAAGTTCCTCACAGACGGTCTGGACGTCAATAGACTGTCCTTTTTCATGAAGGGCACCGTACGCTTCCCAGACCCAGCGGTTGCGGTGGATGTAAAAGTCTTTTTCGTTGATGATCTCCGAGACGTCAAAGTATTTTTCCGGATTGATCAGGACCGCGCCGAGCACGGCTTCTTCCGCTTCACGGCTGTGCGGGACCTGGTTGACCTCTTCCGGAACACCGAGATCCATCTCGGGAGGTTCAAAGCTGTAATCGTTCATTTCCATAAGGTTCAGGCCCCGAAGTTGTCCAGAAAGTCTTTGAATGCGTTGAGCCCCTCGTCATCCGCGGGTTCATCATCGTCTGCGGCATCCTTTTTCTCCCGAACGTCTTTTTCAGGCATAATGCCGCAGCTTTCCATCAGTTCCCCGTCA
Organism: uncultured Chloroflexota bacterium; assembly: GCA_902795255.1. The sequence goes on along the minus strand of CADBKS010000004.1, from coordinate 42,334 downwards.
ACAAAGATCGGCACATGTGCACGGATCGCCACGGCGATCGCGTCCGACGGTCTGCAGTCAATGCGGATCTCTTCACCGAAGGTGTTTTTCAGCACCAGTACGGCATAGAAAGTGGCGGCTTTCATTTCGGTCACCTGTGCGGATACGATCTGCGCGTTAAAGGATTTGATCACGGAAAGTATCAGATCGTGGGGCTGCGGTCGGCTGATCTCAATGTCCTGGAGTGCCAGGACGATGGACTCCGCCTCAAACTGGCCGATAAACAGCGGCAGGGAGAGCGGTCCGTTCTTATCTTTCAGTAAAATGAGTCTGTGCTGGCTGGTCAGGCTGACGCGCAAGCTTTCGATCGTTACCTCGATATTTTTGGACATAAATGCCTCCCAAATTCGTATTGGCCGGATTTTTCCGACTATATTATTTTACATCAATAATCCGGCTGTTCCTGGACAGGATCCCGAATTTCATGGTTTCGCTGTTCCGGCTCACAGATACGGCCGTTGGGTACAATTTTAAATGCGTTTTTTCAAATCAGAGTATAATGGACGCTATGACCGAACATTTTATCATTGACGCGCATGAGGATCTGGCCTACGAAAGTCTGTACGGCGGGTTCGATTATACCCGTTCTGTTGCTGACAACCGGAAATATTACAGCGGGCCCGAAACTTTTCAGGGGACGATCGGCTGGCCCGAACTGCAGAAGGGCAGGGTCGGGATCATTTTCGGGACGGTATTCGTTGAACCGGAACCCGGGGAGCCTTCTCCGAAAAACCGCACGGCTGCTTACTGTACGCCGGAAGATTATCATGCTGCGGTCTGCGCACAGCTGGATTTCTATGACCGGCTGCAGGAGAAACATCCGGAGCTTTTCCGCAGGATCCTTTCGCGGAAGGATTATGAGAAAATTATTGCCGGTGTGAATGACCGGCCCGGACAGGAGTATCCGGTTGGCCTGATCACCCTGCTGGAAGGTGCGGAAGGACTGCGCAGTTTTGATGACCTTGAAGCTTACCGGGAACGCGGCATATTTCTTCTCGGGCCGGTCTGGGCCGGCGGACGCTGGTGCGCCGGGACGAGGAGCACCGCGATGAAAGACGCGCTGACAGCTGACGGCCGGACGCTGCTGCGGAAAATGTCCGCGCTCGGTATGGTCCTGGATGTTTCTCATATGAAAAACCGCAGCGCAATGGACGCGCTCAATTATTATGACGGGGCCGCGGCCGCATCCCACGTTAACTGCAATGCACTGATCAAAGATATGCCGGTCGAGCGCCATTTTAATGATGAAACGATTCGGCTGCTGATCGAGCATGACGGTGTGATGGGAGTGATCCCGTACAACTACTTCCTGGATCCGGAGTGGAAATACTCAGGAAAGGACTCCCGCAGACAGGTCACCCTGGATATGCTGGCGGCACATATCGATCATATCTGCCAGCTGGCGGGGGATTCACGGCACGCGGCCATCGGCAGCGATTTTGACGGCGGGTTCGGATATCCCTCGATCCCGTATGAGATGAACGACATCAGTGATCTGCAGCTGCTGGATGAGGTGCTGCAGAAGCGTGGTTTCCGTTCCGAAGACGTCGCGAACGTTTTCCACGGAAACTGGCAGCGGATTTTGGAAAGGGCTTTGCAATGAAAGAACAACAGATCCATACAGAACGTAAAGACGAAAAAAACGAAAAGGTCCCCGTTTTGTATCCGCGCAGACGGATCGAGCTGGGGCTGCTGGGTACATTCATCGGCTTTCTTCTGGTGGTTCTGGGCGCGAAGCCCGAGTTCTTCGGCATGGACCGGAGCCCGGTGATCGGCTTCATCCAGACGGCGACTTTTCTGGTCGGCCTGGGCGTGATCGGTCTCAGCGGTTATTTTTGTCTGATGAGTTTCTGGCCGAAAGGCTACACCACGATCACCGCGGATTTCGGGATCCGGCTGCTTGCGACCGGATGGCTGATCGCTGTTTTTTCCGGAATGGCCGACGTTTTCGGTTTCGGCTCGCATCCGATGACCGGACTGGTGTTTTTCGGCCGGCTTCAGGCGATGGGGGTCGAGATCGGGGAGATGGTCATGGGGGTCGGTCTTGTGATGATGTTCATGCCCCCGCACAGCAGCCTGCGCATCAAACCGGAGGATAACGTTAAAAAGATCGATATGAATTCGTGAACTTTTTGCGAAAAATCGTTAATGCAGGGCCGCTTCAGGCCGCAGAAGACGCATAAACGGCCGGATTTTCAAAAAATTCTTTAAACTTGGCAGGTTTGTTCCCTGATTCAGGGTCATATTTTCTCAATATTTTTCCTGTTTATAATTAAAATTCTTTAAGACAGATAATTGTGGCATGTTTTTTGCAACTATTAGTTACAGCCGGAAATGTTTTTTTCAGGCCCGGTTTCTTAATAAAATTTAAAATAAAGTGAAGTTACGGAGTAAATAGTTGTGGCTGCAAAAAAACGAATCATCCTCATTGAGGGAAAACAAACGGAACATCCTTCCTTCTTCTTCAGTCTGCAGAGCAAGGGGTATGACGTCGATCTCGCCAGAAACGGTGTGAATGCAGTCTCGAAGATGAATGACCATCCTGCCGATATCGCGGTTCTGGACGCGGCCTCGCTCCATACCAGCGGAAAGCAGATCATCAGTTCATTGAAGAAGAAGTTCCCGAAGCTTCACGTGATCCTGATCGTAGATGATACCTATGACAAGAGCAAGCTCTCTCCCGAGGCGGATATCGTTCTGACGCATCCCTTTACGCTGCACAAACTGATGAACCGGATCAATGTCATCCTTGCCGACAGCGAAAGCAGCAGCATCGTCGATGCCGGATCGATCAAGTTCGATCCCGATGTCCAGATCGTTTTTGCACACGGCAATTCCTTCGCTCTGACGCCGCGGGTTTCTGCCCTGCTGGAAATGCTGATCAAAAATCAGGGGGATATCGTCCCGCGCGAGGATCTTTACCGGGAAGTCTGGAAGACCGATAACGTGGATGATATGCGGACGCTGGACGTACATATCCGGTGGCTGCGCGAGGCGATCGAGGAGGATCCGAAGCATCCGAAACTTCTGCAGACGATCCGAGGCAAGGGGTACCGCCTTCTGCTTCCGAATCAGGTCAACTGATCATGAATTCAGTTTTAAAAAAAACAGCTGTAACCCTTCTCACCGCGATCGTTTTTTACGGGCTCGCCTATTATGAAGGACGTACGGCAGACACCGCGATCCTGCGGGTATACCTGTCTTATCCGACCCTGTTATTTGTCGCTGTTGTATACGGTCCTCTGGTCGGTGCTGCATCCGGCCTGCTCGGACAGATCATTCTGCAGACCGGTGTGCCGGCTCCGGATTGGGCTGCCGTTATCTGTACAACGGTATACTGCGCCCTGGTCGGTTTTTTCTGCCGGAATATCGATATCCGCAGCGGATTTTTTGACCGGAAAGACGCGACGCGGTTTAATAACATACAGATGCTCTCGGCTGTAATTTCGGTTCTGGCCCTTTATCCGGCACTTTCTGTGCTGATCCGACACGTCAGCTGGCAGGATGCCCTTCACGCCGGTTTTTTTTCAGCGGTCAATATGATCCTCGGCGGGATGCTGATCGCGACACTGTTCCTGGCACTTTATGCGAAGACCAGACTCTCCGCGGCGAATTTCTACCGGAGCTGATCCATGCCTTTTGACGCTTTTTTCTTTGATCTGGACGGGACGCTGTATGACAGCGGGAACGGTCTGCTGGATCAGGTCAACCGCAGGATCGATGAATGGATACTGAAAACGGTCCCGATGTCCGAAGCGGACGTTCCTGCTTTCCGGCATGACCTTTTCACCCGTTACGGCGGCACGCTTCCGGGCCTGACGATCGAATACGGTTCGGATTATTATGCCTCGCTCCGCTACTGCCACGATGTTCCCGTGGAGACGTTTATCCGGCCTGATCCGGTCCTGTGCGGTGTTCTGGAAAAGCTTCCGGGACGGAAATATGTATTCACCAGCGGCTACCGCTTTTACGCGAAAAGGGTCACCGACGCGCTGGGTATTACCGGCTTTTTTGACGGATTTATCGACGCGGTCGATGTTTATCCCGCTCCAAAACCTTTTCCGGAAGCATACCGGCGCGCACTGCAGATCACCGCGGAAGCGGATGCCCGCAGGTGTGTGTTTTTTGATGATCAGCCCCGCAACGTGGCCGCCGGCCATGAAGCGGGCTTCTTTGCTGTCCAGGTCGGGACGGATTATCCGGTATCGGACCTGGCGGATGCTCAGATCCCCGCGGTCAGTGATCTGCTGACGATCCCTGAGCTCCAGTTGAAAGGATGATCCAGATATGAATTATAAAGTGATCCGTATTATTGCCTGTGTCGTGATCGTTATTTCCGTTTTTGTGTCGGGCTTCAGTTCCGGCATCATCATTGAAAGCGCCGGGATCATCCGGGCTCAGGCCAGTGAGATCGAAAATTTCACCGGGACGGCAGCGTTCATGAACGCTGTCAGTCGGTCCGGTTCAGAGGCGGAGGATCCCGACCTTGAAAGCCTTTTTGCGCCCTTCTGGGAAAGCTGGGACCTCCTTCATTATTATTATGTCGATCAGCCGCTGGATGACAACGCGCTGATGGAAGGCGCGATCCGCGGGATGATCGGGGCACTGAACGACCCCCATACACGCTATGCTGATCCGGCCGAGTATCAGGAAGAGGTTGAATCTTCCGCCGGGGAGTATCAGGGGATCGGTGCGTATGTGGATGTCACCGGAGAGTATGTGAAGGTCAGTTCCGCGATGCCCGGCAGCCCGGCCGAAGAGGCCGGACTTCGTACCGGAGACCTCGTGATCGCGGTGAACGGGAAGGATGTGACCGGGATCTCCCCGAGTGTTGTTCTGCTGGATATCCGCGGGCCGGAGGGCACAACGGTCACACTGACGATCCTGCGCGGCGATGAGGAGCCCTTTGACGTGGTGATCGAACGGAGAAAGATCGAAACAGCCTCTGTCGAGGGTGAAATGCTTGAGAACGGCATCGCTTATATCTCCATGTCCCAGTTTGGTGACAACACTACGAAGGAACTGCGCGATATGCTGGACAAACTGATGAAAAATGATCCCGCCGGACTCATCTTCGACCTGCGGAACAACGGCGGCGGATGGCTGACGACGGCCGTGGATACGGCCAGCGAGTTCCTGCCTGCCGGTACGCTGGTCCTGATCGAAAAGGAAGGCGACGGGACCGAGACGCGGTATACGGCCCATCACCGCGGCGGACGCGCACTGAACGTTCCGATGGTCGTGCTGATCAACGAAGGCTCCGCCTCCGCATCCGAGATCGTGACCGGTGCGCTGCGCTGCGCGGGGCGGGCGACCGTTATCGGAAAAACTTCCTATGGCAAGGGGTCCGTACAGATCCAGCCCGAACTTTCAAACGGCGGCGCCGTCAGCGTGACGATCGCCCGCTGGTATATGCCGGACGGGACGCTGATCCACGGAGTCGGGATCACTCCGGATATCGAAGCGGAATATACCGAAGAAGATTATCAGAACGGGACGGATCCGCAGCTGGATGCGGCGGTGGAATTTCTGACCGGAAAATCCGAACAATAGCTTTTTTACAGGGCTGAAAACGTTTTTAGAGGCAATGATCCCGATATCCGATACGCGTTTGTCACAAAAATGTCAGTATTTTTAATGACTTTTTGACGAAATTTGTAATTTTTTGCGAAAACGTGTATAATTTGGGATTGTGAAAAAATCTTGATTGGAGAATGGTTAAAAAATGGAAGAAGTTAATCAGGTCGTTGAAAACATTGAAGATAAGGTCGAAGCTGTCATGAGCGAAGCTGAAGAAGCTACTGAAAAGGCTGAAAAAGCAGTAGTCGATGAAGCGCAGGCTCTGGGCGTGACCTTGAAGGAGCAGATCAAAGGGAAGGTCGTAAAAGTCGGCGCTCCCGGCGCTCTGGTCGATATTGGAAAAGATAAACCCGCAGTCCTCCACATTTCCGAGATCCTTCGCCCTGAAGGAAAAGAAAATTGCAACAACACTGCCGAACTGCTCAATGAAGGCGATGAAATCGATGTGTATGTGAAGCGTGTTAAGGATGGACTCGTTCAGCTGACGATGGTAAAACCGCTCGCTCTGGAATGGCGCGAGATCAAGAAAGACATGGTCGTCAAAGGTACCGTCACGAAACTCGAAAAATTCGGTGCTTTCGTTGAGATCGGTGCGGAACGCCCCGGTTTGGTCCACATCAGCGAAATGGCTCACAGCTATGTCCGCCAGCCTTCCGATATCCTCAAGGAAGGTGATGAAGTTCAGGCTCAGGTCCTCGAAGTCAACAAACGCAAGAAGCAGATCAAACTCAGTATGAAAGCCCTGCAGCCGGAACCGGAAGCGAATGCTGAAGAGACCGAAAACGGTGAAGCGAAACAGACTGCCCCGCGCCCGATGAGTGCCCGCGCCCAGCAGCTGAAGGAAGGCAAGTTCAGCTCCGAACCGCGCGAAAAACGCCAGCCGAAGCGCAACGCGAAGAAACGCGAAGAACTGAACGAAAACGTCAACTTCATCTTCACCGATGAAAACTCCACTGAGGAAGAACCGACCGCGATGGAAATCGCGTGGCGCTTCGCCATGGAAAAAGCCAAGAGCCGCAAGGGTTCTGACGATAAGAAAAAGAAATCCGTCAGCACGGAACAGGATGATATCCTCGCCCGCACGCTGAACAACAAGGTCGGATAGGCATATTTATATACCAACTCCAATCCGGGCGCCCTTCTCAGGGGGGCGCCCTTTTTATACCCTGACCTGAAAGGGGAATACCATGCCGCTTCCATACAATAAAATCGTCGTAAAAATCGGGACTTCAACTATTACCGGCAGAACAAACAGCGTTGATTATCCGGGCCTGATCGACCTTATGAGGCAGATCTGTGCTCTCTGTGACCGGGGAATATCCGTGACGCTGGTCTCATCTGGGGCCGTGGCTGTCGGGCGGGAAGCCCTGAATTATCCGCACCTCTCCAAGCACATTCCGCAGAAACAGATGCTTTTCGCAGTCGGCCAGCCCCGCCTGATGGCTGTTTATAATAAGATCCTGCGCATGTACGGACATAATGCGGCGGAGATCCTGCTGACGCGGAGCGATTTCGTACAGCGTCCGAATTACCTGAACGCGCGGAACACGCTGAATTCGCTGCTGGATCAGCAGGTGATCCCGATCATCAATGAAAATGACGCCGTTTCGATCAATGAAATGAAACTGGGCGATAATGATACGCTTTCAGCCCTGGTTTCCGGGCTGATCGGCGCGAATCTGCTGATCCTTGTCACGGATCAGGACGGTTTGTACACCGCGGACCCGGGGCGCGATCCGAACGCGGAGCTGATCCGTGTCGTTGATACACCGGAGATCCCGGAATCTGTGCGGGAGGCTGCCGGGGGAAGCGTCAGCGGGCTCGGAACGGGCGGGATGGCGACCAAGGTCCATGCGGCGGATATCGCTCGCAGGATGGGGACTGCTGTCCTGATCGTGAACGGACAGGAACCGGATGTGCTGATCAAAGCTGCCGAAGGGGTGGAAATGGGTACACTCTTTAAGCCGGTCAATTCGGTCCTTGAGAGCCGCAAGCGCTTCATTATGACGGACTACCGCGCGGGGGATGCCGCACTGATCGTGGATGAAGGCGCCGCGAAGGCGATCCTCAGCGGCCGCAGTCTGCTGCCTGCCGGTATCCGGTCCTTCAGCGGGACCTTTTCCCGCGGGGACACGATCCGCATCATGGACACCGGTGGACATGAGGTCGGTGTCGGGGTGACGAATTACAGCTCCGAGAACCTGACCGGACTCATCGGCAAAAAAGCCAGCCAGATCGAGACGATTCTCGGTTATACTTATGGTGATGAAGTTATCCATCATGATTTCATGATCCTGAACTGAAGGTGGGATTCCATATGAAGACGATCCTTGAAATGGGGAAGGCGGCCCGTGAAGCTTCCCGTTTTTTGATGAGGGCCTCGACCGGGCAGAAAAATGATTTTCTGCTGAAGCTTGCCGATTCACTGGACGCGAACCGTTCGGAGATCCTGGCCGCCAACCGGCTGGATTATGATGCCGCGGATTCGCTGACCCCGGCCATGCGGGACCGTCTGCTGCTGAATGATTCCCGCATTGACGGGATCATCCGCGATGTAAGGCATGTTGCCGAACTTGCGGATCCTGTCGGCGAGTGTTTTGATGAAATGCCGCACAAGGACGGGCTGAAGATCCATAAGGAACGGACGCCGCTCGGCGTCGTTGCCGTGATCTATGAGTCCCGGCCGAATGTCACGATCGACTCGGCGTCGCTTTTGGTAAAGTCCGGAAACGCGGCGATCCTGCGCGGCGGCAAGGAGACCGTTCGTACGAATGAAGCCCTGATGAAAGCCGTCACGGATGCGCTGAACGCCGCCGGATTCCCGGAAGACAGCGTTCAGGCGATCCTTTCCCCGGACCGTGAACTGGTCGGGGAACTGCTCGCGATGGATCAGTACGTGGATATGCTGATCCCGCGCGGCGGGGCCGGACTCCATGAATTCTGCCGGAAGAACAGCCGCATTCCCGTGATCACCGGCGGGATCGGGGTCTGCCATATTTTCCTGGATGAGTCCGCGGATATGTTCCGGTCTTTTGATGTGATCCGGAACGCGAAGGTGCAGCGCCCGACAGTGTGCAACGCGCTGGAAACACTTCTGGTCCATAAGAACATTGCGCACGCAGCGATCCCGGATCTCTGCGAATATCTCGCGAAAGACGGTGTCGTTTTCTGCGCGGATCCGAAAGCACTGGCGATCCTGAAGGCGGCACATGTCCCTGCCGAACATTTCGAACCGGTCGGGGACGCGGATTATGATAAGGAATGGCTCAGCCTGCGTCTGAATGTTAAGGTCGTGGATGGCCTGGAAGAGGCGATCGCCCATATTCAGGAACACGGCACCGGGCATTCCGACAGCATCCTGACGGAGGACCCTGAAAACGCGGACGCGTTTGTGGCGCGGGTCAACTCTGCCGCTGTTTACGTCAACTGCAGCACGCGCTTCACGGACGGATCCGAGCTGGGGCTGGGAGCGGAGATCGCGATCTCCACGCAGCCGCTGCACGCGCGCGGTCCGATGGCGCTGAAGGAACTGACCACCTATAAGTGGGTCATCCGCGGGGATTACAACAGCCGGGGCTGACCGATCCTTTCTTGCTTACAGGTATAAAAAAGAGCCGCTTCTGCGGCTTTTTTAATACCTGCAATAGGAACATCTGCTATGCAGTTGCAGTCAGAGAGCATGGGAAAAAAGGCATTTGCAGTATTCCGGAAAGGCCGAATTAAGAGCAGCGGATATATCGGATGTCTCAGATCCGAAACCGGGAGTGCCGGGGGCGGCGGGTGAGCTTGCTCAGCCCGACCGCCCCCGGCTAATAAAACCGGGCGCGGCAGGACACTTATGCAAACACTCGAGCAATCGGGCCGCGCCATGCGCAGCACTTACTTTCGGTTGCCATGTGTATATTAATATAACAAAAAAGCCGCTTCTGCGGCTTTTTTGTTATCCTTTGAGCACTTCCGAAAACACCCTTCGGACGTTCGCTTTGATCGTCTCATAGTCCTGACCGGGCTGGGCTTCATAAAGCTTTTCCCCGTTATAAAAAAACGACGGGACATAGTAATAATCATATCCGGCGGCCGCTTCCGGTTCACGGCTCTCTTCGATCCTGCGGACCGCGATCTTCCCGAAATCCGGATCTTCCTGCAGAAGCTCCCCGATGGCTTTTTCCGCGTTTCTGCAGTACGGGCAGTTTGTGAGATAAAACAGTTCGATCTCTTTCATACGGCTCCCTACAGGATCAGCATCGCGTCCCCGAAGGAAAAGAAGCGGTATTCCATGCTGATGGCTTCTTTATAGATGCTGAGCACGTTTTCTCTTCCGGCAAAAGCGCTGATCATCATGATGAGCGTTGATTTCGGAAGATGGAAATTGGTGATGATGGCATCGATGCCTTTGAATTCATATCCCGGCAGGATGAAAATGTTCGTCTGCCCGCAGAAGGGGATGACCCGCTCCGCGGCACCTGCCCGGACCGCGGCCTGCGCGGCGGTCTCCAGGGTCCTGGCGCTGGTCGTCCCGACGGCGATCACCCTTCCTCCGGCTCTGACCGTTTCATTGATCATCCGTGCGGTTTCTTCCGTAACCTCGCACCATTCCGTATGGATGTGGTGCTGTTCCGGGTCGTCTTCGGTCACCGGGGCAAATGTATCCAGCCCGACGTGCAGCGTAACGCCCGCGAACCGGACGCCCATTTCCCTGAGCTCATCCATCAGCCTTTCGGTGAAATGAAGCCCGGCTGTCGGGGCCGCGGCCGACCCGCTGTCTTTCGCGTAGACGGTCTGGTAGCGGTCCGGATCCGCAAGCCGTGTGTGGATATAGGGCGGGAGCGGCATCTGTCCCGTGCTGATGACATAGGCATCCAGATCCCCGTCAAAACGCAGGAGACGCCTTGACCCTTCATACTGATCGACGATCTCTGCGCTCAGGGTATCTGAAAAACGGATCGTTTTCCCGGTGAACAGGCGCTTCCCGCCCACCAGGGTCTCCCACAGGTTTTCTTCTACTCTGCGCAGCAGCAGCACTTCGACCTGACCGCCGGTCTCTTTCGTCCCGAAGATCCGCGCGGGGATGACTTTTGTCTGATTGATGACCAGCAGGTCCCCTTTCCGGAGATACTGCGGGAGGTCACGGAAGATCCGGTGTTCCCGTTTCCCGGATGCACGGTCGTATACCAGCAGGCGGGATGAGTCCCTCGGTTCAGCCGGTGTCTGTGCGATCCTTTCCTGCGGAAGTTCGTAATCAAAATCGGAAGTTTTCATGGATCCTCTCCGTAAAAAACAGGCTGTTTCGGACAGTCTGTTCTGTATTGGTGTGTATAAAACTTTTGCGGCGGAATAAACCTTGGCCGGCGGAGACCGTTATTTCGCGGGCGTCAGCCTAAAAAAGCGGAGCCTGCGGGCTGCTGTCCGTTTTCCGTTCCGGAAACGGAAGTCCCAGATGCTCATAGGCTTTGCGTGTCGCCGTCCGTCCCTGCGGTGTCCGGTCGATCAGCCCCAGCTGCAGGAGATACGGCTCCACAACGTCCATAATGGTATCGGATTCTTCACTGATCGAAGCGGCGATCGTATTCAGCCCGACCGGGCCGCCGTTGTATTTGTCGATGATCGTGTTCAGAACCTTTCTGTCGACTTCATCCAGCCCGAGCGCGTCGATGTCCAGCAGATTCAGTGCCTGGACTGCTGTGTCACGGCTGATCGTACCGTCGCTCCGGACCAGTGCGTAGTCCCGCACACGCCGCAGCAGACGCAGCCCCATCCGCGGCGTACCTCTGGGGCGGATCGCGATCTCCCGGATCCCGTCCGGATCGTAAGGCGTATTGATCATTTGTGCCGCGCGGGCGATGATCTGTTCCATGGCGGCGAGATCATAGTAATTCAGCCGGTAGACCGCACCGAAACGGGCGCGGAGCGGTGCGCTGAGCAGTGAGAGCCGGGTCGTGGCGCCGATCACGGTAAAGCGGGGCAGCTTCAGCCGGATCGAACGGGCTGTCGGGCCTTTCCCGACCATGATATCCAGCACGCAGTCTTCCATAGCCGGATAAAGGATCTCCTCGATCGCCCGCCCGAGACGGTGGATCTCATCGATGAAAAGGATATCCCCCTCGTGCAGATTGGACAAAATGGCCGCCAGGTCGCCTGCTTTTTCGATCGCGGGGCCTGCCGTGATTTTGATGCTGACGCCCATTTCATTGGCCATCACATGGGCGAGCGTGGTTTTCCCGAGGCCCGGAGGGCCGTAAAACAAAACATGGTCGAGCGGTTCCCCCCGCTTCTGGGCTGCTGAAAGCAGAATAGCGAGATTTTCCCGAACCTGATCCTGACCGGTGACTTCCGCGAGCCGCTTGGGCCGCAGCGCCTGATCAACACGTTCGTCTGCCATGCTTGCTGCCGGGTTGATGATTCGTTCTTTGTCCATGCGCTCAATTATACAACAAAAACCGTCCGTACTGCCGCATCAGTGCCTCGGACGGCCCTTTCCGCCTGCGGTACTGTTTTTCCAGCCGTTTGTCTTCACTTTTCAGCGGTTGGAGGCTTGGTTTGATGCAAGGGATGATATACTTAAGAGTTGATTATGAAAGAGAATATTCGCAATTTTTGTATTATCGCGCATGTGGACCACGGCAAGTCCACGCTGGCCGACCGGCTTCTCCAGATCACCGGGACGATCTCCGATCGTCAGATGGTCGATCAGGTGCTGGACAGCATGGACCTTGAGCGTGAAAAAGGTGTTACCATCAAAGCCTCCGCAGTCCGGATGTTTTATGACGCAAAGGACGGGAAGCGCTATGAACTGAACCTGATCGATACCCCGGGGCATGTGGACTTCAGTTACGAAGTCAGCCGGGCGCTGGAAGCCTGTGAAGGCGCGCTGCTGGTCGTTGACGCCACACAGGGGATCGAGGCACAGACCCTCGCGAATCTGTACCTGGCCCTTGAATCGGACCTCGTGATCATTCCCGTGATCAACAAGATCGACCTGCCTTCTGCCATTCCGGACGAAGTGGCGGATGAGCTTGAGCAGCTTATCGGGTACCCGGCAGCGGATATCCCGCGGATCTCGGCAAAGGAAGGCACCAATGTTCAGGATGTGCTTGAGCAGATCGTGAAGCAGGTCCCGCCCCCGACAGGCAGGGATGACGCTCCGCTGCAGGCGCTGATTTTTGACTCCCATTATGATTCCTATAAAGGCGTGATCGCCTATATCCGGGTCCGGAACGGTGTGATCCGCCCGAATGACACGCTTCTGGCGATGTCGACCGGTGCGGATATGAAGCCGGTTGAGATCGGGATCTTCAATCCGGGGATGATGACCGTGAAGGAACTCCGCTCGGGGGATGTCGGTTATGTGGCTACCGGTCTGAAAACGGTCCGGGAATGCAGGGTCGGTGACACGCTGACGCTTTCAGCGGATCCGGCGCCGGAAATGCTCCCGGGGTATAAAAAGGCCAAACCGATGGTGTTTGCCGGGATCTATCCGGTCGAGGGCGAAGATTATGATAACCTGCGTGATGCGCTGGACAAGCTGCAGCTGAATGATGCCTCCCTGGACTTTGTCCCGGAGACCTCTCAGGCGCTGAATTTCGGCTTCCGCTGCGGGTTCCTCGGACTGTTCCACATGGAGATCATTCAGGAACGTCTCGAGCGGGAATATGACCTGGATATTGTAGTGACGGCACCTTCCGTTGAATATGAGGTCCTGCTGAATGACGGCTCCGTGATCCTGATCGATTCTCCGGTACAGCTTCCGGATGAAGGAAAGATCGCGGAGATCCGCGAACCGTGGATGAAGCTGCAGATCTTTACCCCGACTGAGTTCTACGGCACGATCATGGAGCTGGTCCGGAAACGCCGCGGTGTGTTTGTTTCACAGGATTATCCGGCACCGAACCGGGTCCAGATGAATTTCGAGATCCCGCTGGCGGAACTGATCGTCAATTTCTTTGACGAGCTGAAGTCCCGGACCAAGGGCTATGCTTCCATGGACTATCAGATCGACGATTACCGCGCGGGCAATCTGGTCAAGCTTGAGGTGCTGGTGGGCGGAGAACCGGTCGACGCGCTGGCATCGATCGTCCATAAGGAAGATGCTTACCATAAAGGACAGCTGCTGGTCACAAAACTGAAAAAGCTGATCCCGCAGCAGCTTTATGAAGTCGCCATCCAGGCCAGTGCTTCGGGCAGGGTGATCTCCCGGGCGAATGTCAAGGCATACCGGAAGGACGTGCTTGCCAAATGCTACGGCGGGGATATCACGCGCAAGCGCAAGCTGCTTGAAAAACAGAAACGCGGCAAAAAGCGCATGAAAATGGTCGGGAATGTCGAGATCCCGCAGGAAGCCTTCATGGCTGTCCTGCAGCTGGAGGATGAATGATCCGCTGCGATGTGGAATGCCGGCGTTCGGACAATACAGATCTATGACTGATACGCAAAATAAAAAAACACAAATCTGGAAAAAAATGCTTCCGGGGATCATCTGCAGTGTGGTGATCATCGGTGTATTGATCTATTTCGTTGACTGGAATGTGCTGAAGGACGCACTGAAGAACTGTTCCCTGAAACTGTTTTTCATCCTGTTCGCCATTCAGAGTGTTTCCTTTTTCTTCCGCGGTATGGCCTGGCGGGTCATTCTTGATGACCTGCCTTCCCGGCTGAACGCTTTCTTTACGATCACGGAAGGCTATCTGCTGAACCTGCTTCCGCTCCGGCTCGGGGAGATCGGCCGTTCGGTCATTATGGGCGGCCTGATCCGGAAGAGCCCCTTTTATGTATTTACAACGGTGATCCTTGAACGGATCTTTGATGTGCTGATCACTCTTGTGCTGCTGATCGTGACCATCCCGATGCTGAGCGCGGCGTCTTTTTCCGGTACACTTTATTACATTCTGTTTGCCGTAATTCTGGCCGGAATGGCCGTGATGTTCTGGATCGCTTCGCATCAGGACCGGTTCATGGCGCTGGTGTGCAGGATCTTTAAACCGGAAAGCAAAGCCGGTGCCTTTATCCTGCCGAAAGTCCGGCTGCTGCTTTCCGGTATGGATATCCTGACGAAACCGAAACGGTTTGCGGTATGGCTGTTCTGGATCCTCGCGACCTGGGTCTGCTGGATCGCGACGCTTCAGGTCGGTCTCCGCGACTTTTTCCCCGAACTGCCTTTCTGGGCGGGGCTGCTTACGCAGGGGATCGGTGCTCTGGGCGGTGCGATCCCTTCGGCTCCCGCCGGCATCGGTGTCGTTGAAGGCGCCTACGTCGTTTCGCTTGGCTTTTTCGGGATCGATCAGTCTTCCGCGCTGGCTTTCGGGCTGGTGATGCACGCGGTCTCGATCATTACCCCGGTCTTCTGGGGCTTGATTGGCTTCTCCGTTCAGGGCCTGAAACTGACGGAAGTCTTCTCGAATACGATGGACAGGGATCTGACCTCCGAAGAGCCCGGAAATTGACCTGGACTTTATGAAAATTCTTGCAGCTTTAACCTATTACAAACCATATATCAGCGGCCTGACGATCTATGCGGCACGGGTGGCTGAGGCATGGGCAAAGGCCGGACATGAAGTGACGGTACTTACCTCCCAGTATCAGCCGGATCTCCCAACGGAGGAGGTCATTTGCGGTGTCCGGGTGGTCCGGGAACCGGTGCTGATGAAAATCAGCAAGGGGACCGTCATGCCCCGGTTCTGGAAGGACGCCGATGCCTATGTCCGGGAAGCCGATGTCGTTAACATCCATCTCCCGCAGCTGGAAAGTGCACTGCTCGCGAGACTCGGCAGAAAATATCACAAAAAGGTCGTCCTGACTTATCACTGTGACCTGCAGATGCCGGGCGGACTGATCAACCGCGCCGCGAATGCCGGTGTTTTGTGGATGAATGACCTTGCGGGCAGCTATTGTGACGCGATCGTGACGAATTCACGGGATTATGCCGATCATTCCGCTTTTCTCGAAAAGTACCGGACGAAAGTCCATATCATTCAGCCGCCCGTGGAACTGATCCCGGTGACGGACGCGGATGTATCCGCTTTCCGCAGAAAACAGAACGCGGATGCGTATGACCCGATCATCGGCATGGCCTGCCGCTTTGCCGCGGATAAAGGTGTGGAAGTACTGCTGGAAGCAATGCCGAAGATCCTGGCCGCCTACCCGCGGGCCTGTGTCTTTTTTATGGGCCCCTATGAAAATGTTCTGGGCGAAAAGGCTTATTATGAACGGCTGAAGCCGCAGATCGACGAACTGGCCGCGGCAGGACACTGGAAATTCATGGGAAAGCTGCCGGATGAGGAAGTCGGTCTGTTTTACCGCTGTATCGATGTCCTTGCAATGCCGAGCCTGAACCGGACCGATTCGTTCGGCCTCGTTCAGATCGAAGCGATGATCAACGGAAAGCCGGTCATCGCCTCAAACCTGCCCGGCGTGCGGGTCCCGGTGACGCAGCATGATGCCGGCGCAACGTTTGCGGTGGGCGATGCTGAAGCACTGGCGGAGGCCATGATCTATATCCTTCGGAAACGCAGGACGATCCCTGCGGAAAAATCGGAAATGCTGCGGGAGGAGTACAGTCCCGCGCATGTGGCTGCACTGTATGAACAGCTTTTTATGGATCTGGGAGCCGTATAATGGACGAGATCAGTGTTCTGGATTATTTGAAATTTAAACTGAACCCGAAAAATTTCGGGAAGGAGATCCTCCCGGAGGATAACCCCGAACTGCTGCAGCCCGGGCCGGACGGGACGGAAACGGCCTCCGGTGCGAAGACCGGTCCGGCCTTCGCGGAGAAACTGCTTTCCGGCAGGGAACTGGTGAAAACCCGGCTCAACCCGCTGTTTTTTGTCCTTTGCCTGGCATTCGCGCTGGCCGCGCAGATCGTACTGGAGCCGACGGTCGTTTCACGCACCCGTCTTACACCGTGGATCGGGGGCGGGCTCTACCTGCTCAGCGCGTTCTGTTTCGTGATCTCCTTTTTCTTCCGCAGCCCGGAACCGGGCCGGGAGGAACAGGAACAAACGGAAAAAGCGGATAAAGGCGAATTTTCTTCTTCCGTGCGGTACGAATTCCTTGTCCTGAGCCTTGCCTGCGCCCTGCTCGCTTTTATGCTGTTCGGCGGCAATCAGTTTACGTTTCTGAATGTGGCAGTCTGGTGTTTTTCACTGCTTTTCGCTGCGGCTGCTTACTGTCCGCGGGGGATGCGTGCCCGTATAGGGAATCTTACCGGACGGGTCCGCAGGGCACGGGCTGAACATTTCAGGATCCGCATTTCTTTCCCGGCCTGGAACTGGATCTGTCTGGCGGTCTTTGCCCTGTGTGCGTTCTTTATGTTTTTTCACATTGAGGATGTCCCGGTGGATATGGTCAGCGATCACGCGGAAAAGCTTTATGATATCCGGGATATTCTTGACGGGAAGCGTCCGATCTTTTTCACGCGGAATACCGGCCGCGAATGTTTTCAGTTCTACTTTACGGCGCTGATCATCCGGATCTTCGGCACCGGTCTTTCATTTCTCAGCCTGAAGATCGGTACGGCGCTGGCCGGCCTGTTTATTCTGCCGTTTGTTTACAAACTCGGAAAGATGATCGGGAACCGCTTTGTGGGACTGGCCGCAATGCTGCTGGCCGGGATCTCTTACTGGCCGATCGTGATCGGAAGGGCGGCGCTTCGCTTCGCTTATTATCCGATGTTTACGGCTCCCGCGCTGTACTTCCTGATGCGGGGCCTGAAAAACCGCAGGAGAAGGGATCTGATCCTGAGCGGGATCTTCCTGGGGATCGGCCTGCACGGGTACAGTCCGTTCCGCATCGTGCCGGTCGCCTTCGTGATCTTTTTCCTGATCTGGCTGCTGACGGATGTGCGCCCCGGAAAACGCATGAATGCGTTCCGGGCGTTTCTGAGTCTGGTCTTCTTCGCGTTTCTGGTCTTTTTGCCGCTGGCCCGTGTCACTGCCGATATGCCGGAGCTGGTGATATCGCGGTCGGTTTCTCGTCTCGGGGAGACGGAAAAGAGCTTTGACGCTTCACCGCTCTCGATTTTCGCGGGAAATGTCTGGAAGGGGATCGTTATGCCGTTCTGGAGCGACGGTTCGACCTGGGTCCATTCCATCGTCTATCGTCCGGCGCTGGAACATCTGACGGCTTCGTTCTTCTTCCTGGGACTGCTCTTTTTGCTGATGCGGATCATCCGGAAACGGAACTGGGAGGATATCTGCCTGATCCTGTCGATCCCGCTGCTGATGCTGCCTTCGACGTTATCCATCGCGTTCCCGGTCGAAAACCCGTGCCTGAACCGGACCGCCGGTGCGCTGATCCCTGTTATGATCATCGCCGCCGCCGGACTTTGCTGCACTTTTGACCTGCTCGCGCAGTATATCCGCCGGAATACGGCCCTTTTTGTCTGCCTCTGCGTCGGTTCCTGCCTTGTGCTGCTGAACATCCTGTCACATAATTTTGACCTGGTCTTCAGCCGCTATGCCTATGAATACAACCGCAGTGCCTGGAACACAACACAGATCGGGAAGGTCATCAAAGGGTTCGCCGATTCGGTCGGGACCTACAGCGATGCCTATGTGATCCCGTATCCGCATTGGGTCGACACCCGGCTGGTGGGCATCAATGCGGGCGACCCGTACCGGGATTATTCCTTTGACAAATCGCAGGTCGCGTCTCTTCCGGATGACGGACATCCGCGGCTTTTCATTTACCGTGAATCCGATATGGAAGCGGCCGATGCGGTCCGCTCCAGATATCCGAACGGGGTGGAACAGCTGCACATCGGTCCGTACGACGGGAAGAACTTCTATTCCTATATCGCTTTTGCATCTTCAGCCGCGGGAGGTTTTTAAGCATGGAAATGCTGAGCGCGGAACAGTGGGCTGCCCAACAGGCGGCCGGAACCTGGTCTGAACTTTTTGACCGCTCTTCGCTGATCAACAGCTCTCCCTGGCTCACGGTCCTGATATGGCTGGCCGCGTTCCAGGCCCTTGGGGTGATTTTTATGCCGCTGACCTCGGTCATATTCCGCCCGCTGAAGGATAAGGGATGGGGCATTTCGAAATTCTTCGGCCTGATGGTGACCGGTTATACGGTCTGGCTCTGCGGGTCGCTCGGCCTGGAGTATTCGCGCCGGAATATCCTGCTGGTCCTGCTCGGCTTTACGCTTCTCAACGCTGTCATGGCGCTGCTCCGCAGGGACCGGATCCTTCCGGGACTGAGGCGGATCCGCAAAGATATCATTTGGGCGGATGCTGTCTTTTTTGTCTGCTTTTTCTTCTTTCTGGGGATCCGCATCGCCAATCCCGACCTCTGGCACCCGTACAAGGGCGGGGAGCGGCCGATGGATTTTTCCTATTTCAACGCGATCCTGAAGAGCACATCCTTCCCGCCTTACGATCCGTGGTTTGCCGGCGGAACCCTGAACTATTATTATTACGGGATCTACCTCTCCGGCATGATGGTGAAACTGCTGGGGGTGGTTCCGTCAACGGCTTTTAACCTGAACCTGGCGCTGTGGTATGCGTTTCTGGGAAGCGCCGCTTTCAGCCTTGGCAGGACGCTTTACCTACATGGAGAAAAGCATATGGATGGGCGCGGTGCTGACCGCGCCGGGATCTTCACGGTGATCGGGATGCAGGTCGTCGGGAACCTGGGAACGGTCGT
The DNA here is from genome assembly GCA_902795255.1 of uncultured Chloroflexota bacterium. The sequence goes on along the minus strand of CADBKS010000004.1, from coordinate 23,077 downwards.
TCAGATCAAAGACGAACTGATCGAACTGGGCGCTTCCGGTACGGGGCTCCCGAACGGTCTGAGTGCGTTCTTCAGCGGTCTGATCAGGCTCTTTTCCGGTGAAAGACTGCAGATGTATAAGGGAGACTGGTACTGGATCCCCAGCCGGGCGATCCCCGATTCTTCGATCACGGAATTTCCTTTCTTTACCTTTCTGTACGGAGACCCGCACGCGCATCTATTCGCGCTCCCGATGACGGTCCTTGTGCTGATCTGGCTGGCCGCGGTGATCCTGCGGACCGGATCCGGCAGCCGGTATGGAGCGGCTGAATGGGGCGGCGTGATCCTTGCGGGCTCGCTGTTCCTGGGCGCGCTGATCCCGACGAATACCTGGGATATGCCGACATATTTCGGTGTTTCCGCGGTCGTTCTGATCTATCTGGGGCTGCGTTACGGCTTTTCTCCGTCCGCTCAGGGACACTGGGGCAGAAAGGTGCGGGATCTCGCTGCCGTGCTGGTCCTGTTTTCAGTGCTGGCTGTGGCTTTGTTCCTGCCGTATCTGATGACCAATTCCCGTGAAAATGTCCTTGAGGCCTGGGATGAAACCCGGACCCCGGTCGGTTCGTTTATCAAACACTGGGGCGTGTTCCTGTTCTTCATCACGGCATGGTATATTTCGGAGATCTACCGCTGGATGAAATATACTTCCCTGCGGTCCTGCCGCGAGATCCTCGCCAAATACAGAGGGGTGCTCGCTGCCGGCTGTATTGCCGGGCTGCTGATCCTGATCGTCATGACGGTCGAGGGGGTGCCGGTCATCCGGATCACGCTTCCGCTGATGATCGTTTCACTGCTTCTCCTGCTCCGGCCGGAGATCACGGATCTCAAGCGCTTCGTGCATTTTCTGGTCGGGACCGCGATGTTCGCGGCCACGCTGGTGGAAGTGATCCATCTGGCCGGGGATGTGGGCCGTATGAACACGGTGTTTAAATTCTATAATCAGATCTGGGTGATGCTTTCGGTCTGCGCGGCATTCGCGCTGGCCGATACGATCCGTACCGTACGGACCGAGGCGCTGTCCGGATGGCCGGTGCGGTGCTGGCAGACGGTCGGTTGTCTGCTGGTATTTGGGGCCTTTCTGTATACGGTTTTTGCCGGGATCGATAAAATGACCGACCGGATGTCGGATCGTGCCCCCGCGGGGATCGACGGCATGAAATATATGGAGACCTCCGGGTACTGGCAGGACGGGTTCTATATGGATCTCTCGGAAGATTACGAGGCGATCCTCTGGATGCAGGAAAATATCCAGGGCTCTCCCGTTATCGTTGAGGCAAGTCCGACAGAGTATAAATTCGGCTCCCGTTATACGGTCTACACCGGGCTGCCGGGCGTTGTGGGCTGGAACTATCACCAGCGTCAGCAGCGGGGACCGATGTCCGGTGAGGTATGGAACCGTGTGAACGGAATCCATGCCTTCTATAACACGGCCAGCGCAGAAGACGCGGTCTCTTTCCTCTCATTGTACGGCGTGAAATATATTATTGTCGGGCAGATGGAAAAAGGCATGTATGACCCCGCGGGGATCGAAAAATTCCCCGAACAGGATGGAATTCTGTGGTCCTGTGTGTATGATCAGGGAAATACGCAGATCTATAAAGTGTTGTGATGATGAACGTGATATTTGATGTTTTGAAATGGTATCTGGTGCTCACGGGAATCGGTTTGATCGGGTTCCCGATCGTTTTTTCGTTTCTGAATAAGCTGCCCGGAAAAGGGTTTGTTTTTTCGCGCTCTGCCGGCCTGATCCTCATATCTTTTCTTTACTGGCTGCTCGGGATGCTGGGCTTCCTGCACAACAGCCTGCCCAACCTGCTTTTTACTGTCATTCTGACGGCCGTCCCTGCCGGGATCCTCTGGTACCGGAACCGGGACGGGATCGCCGAATGGCTGAAGGCGTCGAAACGGTACTGCATTGTCTCGGAAACCGTTTTTCTGCTGGCATTCCTGCTTATCATTTCGATCCGCCTGGGCGGCCCGGAGGTGTCCGGGACCGAGAAGCCGATGGAGCTGATGTTTATCAACTGCATCCTGCGGTCCGAAACTTTTCCCCCGAATGACGCGTGGCTGTCCGGGTATTCGATCTCTTATTATTATTTCGGATATGTGATGGCAGCTGTTCTCGTGATGCTTTCACGGGTGCTTCCTTCGGTCGGGTTTAATCTGATGCTGGCTTCCGTGTTCGCGATGGCGGCTTCTTCCGCATTCGGGATCGTAAACGATCTGTTCTGTCTCCGCCGCGGCGGCGCGGAAAAGGCGCTGTTTGTAAAAAAGCGCGCGCTTCTTGCGCCGCTGTTTATTCTGATCTGCGGAAACCTGGAGGGATTGTTCGAAGTCTTTCATTCGCTGCATCTTTTCTGGAATCCGGACGGAACATCCGGTTTCTGGAGCTGGGTCGGACTGAAAGAATTAACGGATGCGCCTTCACGGATAGCCTCCTGGGATCCGACCGGACGCTCCGGGATCTGGTGGTGGCGGGCTTCCCGTGTCGTCGGTGATACGGGGCTGGAAGGCGCTGCCAAAGAAGTGATCGATGAGTTCCCGATGTTTTCCTTTGAGCTCGGTGATCTGCATCCGCACGTTCTGGCGATCCCCTTTGTCCTGTTCGCGGTCGGGATCGCGCTGCATGCCCTGGTCAACGCCCTTTCAATCCGGAAAGAGGGTCCGTATTTTGCTGAATGTTTTCTGAGGGATGATCTGCGGATCCGGGATACCCGCATGGTGCGCTGGATCTGTTCGGCGGAGTTCCTGCTCAGTGCGCTGAGCATCGGTGCGCTGCTGTTTCTGAATATGTGGGATTTCCCGTTTTATTTCGGCCTGTACTGCCTGTGTGTGACGGCCGCGCAGATCAGAAACTTTGGTTGGAACCGGCGTGCTGTTACGGTTTTCTTTGAGACTGCCCTGCCGCTCGGCGCGGCCTGCATCCTGCTGTACAGCCTGTTTTTTCTGGGATTTTCCTCACAGGCGGGCGGGATCGCGCTCAGCGGTGTTTTTGTGACCCGTCCGATCCATTTCCTGATCATGTTCGGGTTTTTCCTGGTTCCGGTGCTTGTGTGGCAGTTCCGGGTCTGCCGGGGATGCGGAAAGCGTTCCCGCCGTTTCGGTGCCGGTGCCGCGGCTGTTATTTTTCTCCTGCTGTCCGTTCTGGAGACCGCTGCTTTTGTTTTTCTGCTGATGATCCTGAACCGGAACGGGGGCGGTAGTTTATATGAAGCCGCTGCCTCCTTTGCCGGCATGCAGCAGATCACCGGTGTCGGGTCCGGACTGGCGGGGTTCTTTACCAGAAGGCTGAATGCGCTGCCGACGGTTCTGATCCTGTTCCTTTCCGCGGGGCTGGCTTTTGCACTGATCCGGCAGATCAGCCGGGATGCTGCTGATGATGCGGCCGCTGCTTCCCATCCGGCCGATGTTTTCTGCTCCCTGGTGATCCTGATCGCCGCTGCGCTGGTGATTTTCCCGGAATTCTTCTATCTGCGGGACCTTTTCGGGACCCGTATGAATACGATCTTCAAGTTCTATTATCAGGCCTGGATCCTGTTGGGTCTGGCTGCCGCTTATGGCTGCGGTGAACTTTGGGAGGAACTGCGCGGTGTGCGCAGGGGCGTTTTTGCCGCTGCGATGGTGCCGCTTTTTATCGCGGTGATGATCTATCCTTTCTTCTGCATCAGCGGTAAATGGGAAAGCCTCACTCACAAAAAGACACTGACGCTGGACGGCGCGGAGTTCCTCCGCAGTTCCCGCACGGATGACTGGCTGGGACTGCAGTGGCTTGAATCGGCGGAACCCGGAACGGTTCTGGAAAAAGTCGGATCCAGTTACGGCGGGGATAATATCGTGAGCACATTTACGGGCTTTCCGGCGGTTCTCGGCCCGGTGGGACATGAGTCGCAGTGGCGGGGCGGTTACACGGAGATCGGTTCGCGCAATGATGACGTGAAAAAGATCTATGAGACCCACAGCTGGGAGACCGCTGAAGAATTGATGACGCAATACGGGATTCGCTATGTCTTCCTCGGGAGCGCTGAAAAAAGTGCTTATAATATTCAGGAAAAGAAATTTGAGCGGAATCTGATGAAGGTCTATGATTCAGGCAGCTGTACGATCTATCAGGTGTATTGAGATGGCTTATGGAGAATAAAAAATCTTTCAAACCAATGGCGGAACTGTGTCTGTTCCTGATCGCTGCGGCGGGTTGCTGCGTGCGGCTGATCGGGCTGGGCGGTTCTTCCCTGACCCTGAATGAAGCGGAGAACGCGCTGTCCGCGCTCCGCCTGTTCAGCGGGGAAGGCGGCGGGCCGCTGCTGTATACACTCCCGACTGCGCTGGTTTTCAAATTTTTCGGCACATCCGAATTTACGGCGCGCCTGATCCCGGCACTGGCCGGGATCATCCTGATGCTGCTGCCGCTTTTTGTCCGCAAACGGTTTGGACGCGGAAATGTGATGGCCCTGATGCTGGTCCTTGCCCTGGATCCGGTCCTGCTTTTCTGGTCCAAACGGGCTGATGCGGTGATCCCCGCTGCTGCTCTGACCGGCGCGGCGCTTTTGTGTGCGGAACGTAAGAAACCCGCCGGTGCGCTTGCCTTTTTCCTGATCGCACTTTGCGGCGGCGAACGCGCGGTCCCCGCCGTGATCCTGATGACTGCCGCGGGCCTGATTTATGCAGCCATGAATAAGACCGGCCTGAAGGGATCGCTCAGATCCGCTTTTTCCGGACGCAGATTTCTGCCTGCCCTGATCGTATTCCTGATGTTTGTGACCGCCTTAACGGTTTTTCCGCAGGGGATCGGTATTTTCTGCGACGGGATCGGGAACGCATTCCGGCCGGCGTCGGACTGGGCTCAGCCGGGGTTTACGCCGGTCCTTATGGCTGTGCTTGTTTACAGCCTTATCCCGTTTCTGCTGTTCTGCCTCAGCTGCAGGCGCTCGAACCGGGTTTTGCTGTTCTGCGGTGTGCCGGCCGGCTCGGTGATCCTGCTGTGCTGGCAGGGCCTGCCCGCGCTGGTGTGGATCAATGTTGTCCTTTGGGTGTTTTCTGCGCATACGCTCGGAAAACTCTTCGGGCGGATCAGGACAGGCGGCGGATTTGTTTTTTATCTGTCGGCAGCTGTGTTCACCGGGGCTTACAGCTTTTTCTATTTTCGCCTGGTGGAAATGTTTAACCAGAAAAACGGCAGCGAACCGGTCCAGCTTACCTGGAATGGGACGGTGCAGACGCTTCCGCTGACTAAAACCGGCGCGTCAATGATCCTGACTGCGGTCAGTATCCTGATCATCGGGCTGATCGTGAAGATCCTGCTGGGATTTTTTGATTCTGCGTCCGTCCGCAGGGGACTGCTGCTGGGGTGTGTGATCATCTGCGGATGGGGATGGATCACCAATGTCTGGAATACCGGCGGTTTTGACCGAATCGGGGATCATCCCGCGTCGCCGCACCTTGAAAACAGCAGAAATGTACTTAATGGAAATTACACGTCTTTGACGGACTCGCCGCTGTTCATGCTGATCGGTGAACTCAGGACGAAACACGGGGATGTGAAGGCGGATAATTTCGGGCTGGACCTGATCGCGGATGATCCGCTTCTGGACTGGCAGCTGCGGGATCAGACCGGTTTCCGCAGGTCCGTTGCGGAGCTTACGGCCGCTCCGGACTCTGATGTGATCCTGGCGCGGAGTGACAGTTCTTTCAGCGCCTATGGATATGCCGGGACCGTTATCCAGGATGAGGAGCAGATGCACTGGGAGTGCTTCAGCTTCACGGAGTGGGGCAGATGGCTCCTTTTCGGTGACGGGACTGCCGCCGAGAGAAATGCGCTGACCCTTTGGGCAAAAGGAGATATGGTTTATTCGGCTGACGAATAAACAGATCAACAGGAGAGAGAAATAATATGAACAAAAAACCGAATCAGATCGCTATTGACGGCACTGCTGCCTCGGGTAAAACCACAGTGGGGAAGATCCTGGCAAAAAAACTCGGCTACATGTTTTTTGACACCGGCATTATGTACCGCGTGGCTGCCTATGGCGCGGCGCAGAAGCTGCAGGACGTCAGCGATGAGCAGAAGGTGAGCGAAGTTGTCGAGAAGATGAATATCGAGCTGGAAGATGACAAGGCTGCCGGTGTGACGAATGTTCTCATGGACGGAAAGAATATCACCGACTTCCTGCACCTTCCGGAAGTTGATAAGATCGTTTCCACCGTAGCCGCCTATCCTGCCGTGCGCAGCGCACTGACGAAGCAGCAGCGCAATATCGGGCTGCGCGGCAGAGTCGTCATGGTGGGCCGTGATATCGGAACGGTCGTGATGCCGGACGCGGAGATGAAGATCTATCTTGAAGCTTCCGCGGAGACCCGGGCAAAACGCCGCCATCTGGAAAACCTTTCCAATAATATCGAGTCCAATTATGAAGAAGTCCTGGCGGATGTGATCAAACGCGATAAGGCGGATATGGAACGTGCGGTCGCTCCGCTGCGTCCTGCTGACGATGCCGTCATTATTCATACGGACGAGATCACGGCCGAAGAGGTCGCGGAGAAGATCCTGGGCCTGATGGATCCTTATGTGGGCTGATACTGAAAACAGCATCCGGAAAGTTCTGGATACGATCGGACTGCTGGAGCCGATCTCTGTGCGCATCGTCCTGAACCGGAATGCGGGCCAGCCGCTGGAACCGGATCTGCGGCTCTACAGCATCGGGAAAACGAACTCCGCGTTTGAGGCGGTGGATTCGCGCTTTTACGGGATCATGGGGACCCAGAAGGTCCTGAATATTCCCTCGATCCGCCAGTCAACGCTCCTTTCAAACCTTTCGTTCGGTGAAGGCTCCGCTGTGTTTTATCCGCTGAACTCCCGTTTCGGATACTGCGGATTTATCTGGGCCTGTTTTTCGCCGGAACGGTATTCCGAACAGGTGCAGGAGACGTTCACCGCATGCTGCGGCTGGGCTGAGATGCTTGTCCGGACCTGGCTTGATGAGAGCCTGAGCGTGCAGAGCCAGGCGAACCATTACCTGGACCTGATGGAGCGCCTGCGGATGCCTGCGCTGATCATGATCCTTCCGGACCGGCTGGTGATCTCCAACCCCGCTTTTGAGGGGATGAAGGAGAAAGAATCTTTCCTGAACGCCCTGCGGAAGGAACCGGAAAAGCCGGAGGACAGCACCCGCATCTTCTCGGAATTCAATTTCATTCTGAAGAAGATCGAGTTCTCGGACCGGCAGAATGCCCGCATCTATGTATTCCCGAATCCCGGACGGGATTCCGGAGATATTCGTTTCGGGGAAAATGAGATCGAATATTACCGTCTGCTGACGCAGAAAGCCCTGGGTTCACTTTCCCTGCTTGAATCCACCGGCGAGATGTCGAATCTTCAGAAAAATTACATCAGCCGGACGGAATCGCCGCTGAACCGGCTCGAGTCCCTTTTCGCATACAGTGAGAAGCATAATCAGCGGAAAATGAACAGTGAGGTGTCCTCCGAGATCCTTTCGGTGACGGATATCGCGAAAGAGGTGATCTACGATCAGGCGGCATCTGCCCGCAAGAAACGGATCGAGATCGAGCTGGAGACGGATGCCGGTGCCAGGGGACGCTCAGCCGGAAACGCGGTCGGGGATCCCTGGCTGCTGACGCTTGCGGTCTATGACCTTCTGGACAACGCGATCCGTTTCACGCCCATGGACGGGAAACCGATCCGCGTGAGTATTCTGTACAATGAAAAGGACTGGAGCCTTCGGGTGGAGGATTTCGGTTCGGGGATCGCGCCGCTGGATCTGGAGCAGATGCAGGCGCAGAATTATGCCGAAGCTGCAGCAGGCGGCCTGCGCGGGATCGCGCTGGTGAAATATGTCGCCAAGGCCCATAACGGGAAGCTTGAAATTGAAAGCAGGCTGGGAAAGGGCAGTGTTTTCACGCTGACCATTCCGTATATTACGGTGCCGCAAAAGGATTAGGATGGATGGACAGGGTGTCACTTATTGCCGAACTTCGTGCTTATTCCCCGTGGAATGAGCAGGAAGCCATGGACCGGGATGAGATCATCCGGATGCTGGAAAGCTGCCCCGATCTTTATTCACGGGAAAACCGGAATGCGCATATGACCGCTTCTGCGTGGATCCTGAACGCCGCGCATGACATGACCCTGATGGTCTATCATTCGATTTATGATTCATGGTCCTGGATCGGCGGACATTCGGACGGGGATACGGATCTGCTCGCGGTCTCACTGCGTGAGGCACGGGAGGAAACCGGGATCACGCGGGTCCGTCCGCTTCTGGACAGGATCTATTCCGTGGAGATCCTGACGGTGGACGGACATGAAAAAAGGGGTCGGTACGTTTCGTCCCATCTGCATCTGAACGTGACCTATCTGCTGGAGGCTGATGAGACGGAGCCGCTGCACAAAAAGCCGGACGAGAATAAGGATGTTGCCTGGTTCCCGCTGGAAGAAGCCGTGAGTGCTTCGAGCGAACCGTGGTTCCGCGCGCGAATCTATCCGAAGCTGAATGAGAAATTTCTGCGTTTATTGTGAATTGTGCAAATGAGTCAGGGAGACTGTTTCCCTGATTCTTTTTTATCCGGATGTTTCGGGAGGTGGATATGAAACAAAAGGCTGCTATGATCACTCTGCTCTGTGTGGCTGTGTGCATTTTTCTGAGCACGGCGTCTGTTTTTGCCGGCGGGATCCCGGAAGAGGGGGCTGACGGGAATGCTGCCGGACTTTTCGGGATCTTTTCGGAAAATGCTGCCGGGCGTTACAGTGCCGAAACGGACGAAGGACTTGCCGTATTGGAGCTGAGCCCCGCTTTCGGGCGCCTTTTTGCTTCTGTCGGGCTGTATTTTGAAGGAAGCTCCCTGTATTCCTATTACATGGCGGAGCTGATTCCCGTCTGCACGGACGATACCGGTTTCTGCCCGCATGAGCATTCCGATCATTCTTTTGATCTTCACATCCGTCTTTTTTCCAATATGTCTTATGCCGGGAGTTACTGGCCCGGGGAGACGGTTCAGCGGCTGACGGTGATGCCGGACGGGATCCTGCTGAGTCATTTCAGCGGCAGCGGTTATGCCCTGATCTCCAAAACGGGTATGACGCTGCGCCGGGATGATGCTGCCCCGGGTATGACCGCTTACGGCCCGGAATATATCATGACGATTCCGGATGACCGGAAAGTATCGCTTCCTGAAACTCTGGAAGGCGGATGGAAAGCGTCTTTTTACGTGGATGACACGGAAACGACGGTCTTCTTTGTTTTGGACGGGGACGGTACGATGGTTTCTCTGCAGGACTGCGGATCGGAAGAGCCGCCATTGCTGCTGAATGGCGGTTTCAGGACCGCGGAAGAGACGGACGGACGGTTTTACCTCTGTTACCTTTTGAGTTCTCCTGCAAGCGGCCTGATGCCGTACGGCGGGTGTGTTTATATGGCTGAGGAGAACGGCAGCCTTGCGGTCACGGCTGACCCCGCGGAAGATGAAGAAGTGCTGCTGCCTTCCGGGGTTTCCGCTGCTGTGTATGAAAGAACCTCGAAATGAGATCCGGATGATTCCGGATTGGGGGGCTGTCCTGCAACGGGACGAACGCTTGTTTCGGACCGCAGGTTATTAATATAAAAAAGCCGGGAAGCTGTTTCCCGGCTTTTGTGATTTTTGTTTATTTCACGATGTTGATCAGTTTCTTCGGAACGACGATGACCTTCTTCGGGTCTTTGCCTTCCAGTGCGGCGATGACCGCCGGACGGGCGAGAACGGCCGCTTTGGCCTCTTCATCGCTGACGCTGACCGGCAGATCAACGCGGTCGCGCAGTTTGCCGTTGACCTGTACAACATAGGTCACGACGTCATCCCTGGCAGCTTCGGCATCCGCTTCCGGCCAGGCCTGGTCGTGGATGGAGTAAGGCTTGCCAAGCTGTTCCCAGATCTCTTCCGTGATGTGCGGAGCGACCGGAGCCATCATGCGCAGATAAATATCCGCGGCTTCGTCCCATTCCTTTGTTCCCATGGCGCCGGCCGCTTTGGCTTTGGCGATCTCGTTGAGCAGCTCCATCAGGCCGGAAACGACCGTGTTGAACTGGAACCCTTCGATATCACGGGTCACGGCCTTGACAGCCTGGTGGACCTTGCGGCGCAGTGTACGCAGCGTATCCGCATCCGCGCAGTTCATCTTGTCCGCCTTTTCCAGGAACATGGTCCAGACACGGCGGACCCAGCGGGCGGAGCCTTCAATGCCCTTGCTGTCCCACGGTGCTCCCATTTCCCAGCGGGCAAAGAACATCAGGTAGGCACGGACAGTATCGGCACCGTAGCGGGCAACCAGTGCGTCCGGATCGACCACGTTCCCGCGGCTCTTGGACATCTTCTGCTGGTCTTCGCCCAGAACCATCCCCTGGTTGCGCAGTTTGAGCATCGGTTCGTTGCCCTTCGTGATCCCCAGATCACGGCACGCTTTATGGAAGAAGCGTGTGTAGATCAGGTGCATCGTGGCATGTTCAATGCCGCCGGTATACACGTCAACAGGCATCCAGTAATCGTATTCTTTCCGGTCGAACGGATAGCTGTCAAAATAGGGGCTGAGGTAGCCCAGATGGTACCAGCTGGAGCACATGAAGGTATCCATCGTGTCCGTATCCCGTTCGGCATCAGCGCCGCAGACCGGGCATTTTACGTTCTTCCAGGTCGGATGGAGTTTCAGCGGGCTTTCGCCGGTCGGTTTCCATTCGACATCATCCGGCAGCAGGACCGGGAGCTGATCTTCCGGCACGGGAACGGCTCCGCAGTGCGGGCAGTGGATGATCGGGATCGGGGCTCCCCAGTAACGCTGGCGGGAGACCAGCCAGTCACGCAGACGGTAGGTCGTGGTTTTATGTCCGATCCCCTTTTCTTCGAGCCATTCGCAGACTTTTTCAAAAGCGACATCGCCCGGAACACCGGTCATCGGGCCGGAGTTGACGATGGTGCCGTGAGCGGCTGCTGCCTGTGTCATGGTGGCTCCGTCGGGCAGTTCTTCACCGTCCGGGTGAACGACGACGATGACATCCAGACCGAACTTGCGGGCAAATTCAAAGTCGCGCTGGTCATGAGCCGGGACGGCCATGATAGCGCCGGTGCCGTAGCCCATCAGGACATAATCGGAGATCCAGATCGGGATCCTTTTTCCGTTGACCGGGTTGACTGCGTAACGGCCGGAGAAGACACCGGTTTTTTCGCGGTCCGCGGCGGAACGTTCGATTTCGGAAGCCCGGGCGGCGTTATCAACATAAGCCGCGATCTCGGGGTCCGCGTTATGGGCGAGGATCTCTTTGACGAGCGGATGTTCCGGTGCGATGACCATGAAGGTCACGCCCCACAGCGTATCCGGGCGGGTGGTGAACACTTCCAGATCGCCGCCGTCTTCCAGTTTGAAGTGGACGGAAGCGCCTTCGGAACGGCCAATCCAGTTGGTCTGCAGGGTGCGGACGCGTTCCGGCCAGTCGATGCCGTCAAAGTTCAGCAGTTCTTCTGCGTATTTGGTGATGCGGAAGTACCACTGGTTCAGTTCCTTTTTGACCACCGGGGTGCCGCAGCGTTCGCAGTGACGGTCATCGCCCCAGACCTGTTCGCGGGCCAGGGTGGTGTTGCAGGTCGGGCACCAGTCTACCGGGGAATATTTCTGGTAGGCCAGGTCATGCTTGAAGAACTGCAGGAAGAACCACTGGGTCCAACGGTAGTATTCGGGTTTTGCGGAGATGATCTCGCGGCGCCAGTCAAACATCGCGCCCATGGATTTCAGCTGGTCGCGCATGTGGTCGATGTTGGAGAAAGTCCAGGAGGCCGGGTGGATGTTGTTTTTGATGGCAGCGTTTTCAGCCGGCAGTCCGAAAGCGTCAAAGCCCATCGGGAACATCACGTTATAGCCCTTCATGCGCATATAGCGGGCATGGGCGTCCGACGGCGTGATGGAATACCAGTGGCCGATGTGAAGGTTTCCGGAAGGATAAGGAAGCATGGTAAGAGCATAGTGCTTCGGTTTGCTGCTGTCAATGTTGGATTCATACAGTTTATCGTCAGCCCATCTTTTCTGCCATTTTTCTTCGACGGCTTTCGAATTATACACGGGGGTTTTATTCTCTTCCATTTCCCCTCCTTCTAATGAATTTGATAATAAAAAGCCTCATTCATCAAGAATGAGGCTTTCAGTGGACCTAGTGAGATTCGAACTCACGACCTTCTCAATGCCATTGAGACGCGCTCCCAACTGCGCTATAGGCCCATAAATCTTCTTTTCCTTTAGGAGCCAACTAAAGTGGACCTGGGGGGATTCGAACCCCCGACCTCTTCAGTGCGATTGAAGCGCGCTCCCAACTGCGCTACAGGCCCCTATTTCCTGAAGACAATGTTTATTTTACCCGTCTCACAGAATCTGTCAAGTTATTTTGGAAAAATAAAAAAAATTCGTGACAATTCATAAAATTCATAAAATCAGGTCAAAACACGGCGTATAGCCGAACGATCCGCTTCCGGTCCGGATCGGTTCCCTGCGGATATTCCCTTATAATTATTAATATGGGAAGGCCGGATTTTGCAGTGCAGCCGGAAGGATGCGCCTGGAACAAAAAGCTTCACAAAACGTTTGAAACAGTACAGCCGGTGAAAAAGTTCGCTTTGGTTTATTCCGGAACAGCATTTTGCCGCCGGCTGTTGTTATGGAGGATCTGCAATGAAATACGTTGAGAAAAATCTGCGGGGCAGTGAGCATATCGTTGCCAAGGCGAAAGTCAGCTGGACGGTCATGGCGGTCGAGGTCATCCGGGCGGTTATTTGGATGCTGATCGGACTTGCCTTCTGGTCCGGTCTGAATGACCCGGCGTACAGGGACTCTGAACAGACTTTCAGCCTGAATCTTACAGGGCTCTCTTCCGCCCCCGGTGTTGTGGCGGTGACCCCGACTGTTGAGACCGGACTGATCATTCATTATCCCGGCGAAGAAGTCATCAGGCCGACCGCGGTCCCGGAACCCGGTTATCCTGTTCAGATCCCGGCGGTGCAGGGGCCTGTAAATATCACCCTGAAAATGCCGGATCCGACGGTCTTTCTGATCGTCTGGACGGTTCTGGTAGTGATCCGTGTGATCTATAAAGCACTCAGCATCAGTGCGGTGGAGCTGGCGGTGACCGACAGAAAGATCGTAGGGAAGACCGGCATCATCCGGTCGGTTTCCGTGGATGCGTTCCTTGAGAAAATCGATTATTTTATGATCCGCGAATTCCTGTTGGGGCGTGTGTTCAACTATGCGGTGATCGAAATCGGAACGACCTCATCAAAGATCCGCTTCCCTTATATTGAATACGCCTCTTATTTCAGAAATGCCGTGATGGACTGTATTGACCGCAGGAAATACAATGACATGGTCTCCCAGGCAAAGCTGATCGGGGATGGGGAAAAAGACAAAGATAAAGATAAGGACAAAGAAAGTTCTGTTCCCCGATGGCCCTGATGGCCTGAAATAAAGCTGATGCAAAAAGCCCGGAAACGGGCTTTTTTGATAGATGTCAGCGGCTGCAGTGTTCTGTAAAATTCAGGATCTCCGTCAGGGTCCGGATCTCCATGCAGTTTTCCGGGAGGGGGCGTACACGCTCCGGTGACTGCTCGGTATGGATGTACAGGCTGTCCATCCCGGCCGCGGCCGCTCCGCGACAGTCGCAGATGTCATCGTTGCCGATCATCAGGGTATCTTCCGGACTGAGCCCGGCGGCTGCCGGCAGGGCGAAGAACGCGGGCGAGGGCTTTTTGACGCCCTCCCGGCTTGAGATGAAAATGCGGCGGAAGTATGGCAGGATGCCAAGCTCCCGCAGTTCGG
>CADBKS010000004.1:0-9165 GCA_902795255.1 uncultured Chloroflexota bacterium | reverse complement strand
AGGATGCCAAGCTCCCGCAGTTCGGGCATGGTGAAGCTTTCCTGCGCGTTGGTGAGGAGGCAGACGGTTTTCCCGGCATTCCCGAGCGCCTGCAGAACTTTCTCTGCACCCGGAAACAGACGCAGCCGGCAGGTCGATTTTCTGCGGAAAAGCGCCGACAGTTCCTGTTTATCATCCGGCGTGAGGCGGCCGCCTTTTTCCGCGGCCAGGGCGTCCCAGACCTTCAGAATGTCGATCTCCGCGGGCCCGGCGGTCCCTGCCGAGCGCAGTTCCGCGTCTTTTTCACGCTGCAGGGCGTCACACATCTGCGGGTACGCATCCTGAAATTCATCCGGCGTGCAGCGGATCCCTCTTTCGACAAGAAATTCCGATACGGCCTGACGGACTTCGGGAAGCGTTTCATCGGTCCGGATATCGGCCAGTGTCCCGTAAAGATCAAAAATGAAATGCCGGTAATGTTCTTTCATGCTGTCTGCCTTGGATTGAATTCTATCATGTTTGCGGGGGACATTTGCTTCAGCAGATACGGGATATGAAAGGGATCTGCGTTGTTTCACGGTATAATAGTGCCTGAGATCACACAGTCATTCGGAGGCAGTATGAACCATTGGACCCGTCCCAGGTATCAGGTCAATTTACCGTTGTATGAAGGAAAATCGAAAGTCACGGCAGGTGAGGAACACCTGGCGATCGCGCGGGAAGCCGCGCGGGAGGGGATGGTCCTCCTGAAAAATGAGGGCGGGCTGCTTCCGCTGGCCGGCGGTTCCCGCGTAGCGCTTTTCGGAAAAGGGACATTTGATTATGTTAAAGGCGGCGGGGGAAGCGGTGACGTGACCTGCTCCTTCACGATCGATCTTTATGAAGGGCTGAAACAGCAGCCGAACGCCCCTGAGATTTACGAACCGCTGTGCGCCTTTTACCGTGAGAATGTACAAAAACAGCTGGAGGAGGGAGCGCTTCCGGGACTGACCGTTGAACCGGCTGTTCCGCTGCAGCTGCTGGCCGGTGCCAGGGAGTTTACGGATACGGCTGTTATCTCGATCTGCAGGTTCTCCGGAGAGGGCTGGGATCGGATGGGACGGGAGTTTGAAGGCCAGGATGAATACGGCTTGGAATTTCTCCGTCTCTCCCGGCGCTTGTTCCCGGACAGCGATTTTTATCTGACAGCCGGGGAAAAGACCCTGGTGGAAAAAGTATGCGCTGATTTCCCGCGGGTGATCGTTGTGTTGAACATCGGCGGGCTGATGGACTTCAAATGGTTCTCGGAAGATCCGCGGATCGACTCTGCCCTGCTTGCCTGGCAGGGCGGGATGATGGGCGGACTGGCTGCCGCGGATCTGCTGATGGGGAACGCTTCTCCCTGCGGCAGACTGCCGGATACGGCCGCTCGGGATCTGGATGATTATCCGTCGACCGCGGGGTTCCATGAATCTCCGGACTATGTGGACTATACGGAAGACATTTATGTCGGCTACCGCTTCTTTGAAACGATTCCCGGGATGAAGCAGAAAGTCATTTATCCTTTCGGCTACGGCCTTTCCTATACGGATTTTGCCGTCGACCTGATCTCCGCCGGTGAGGCGGATGACCGGATCACGGTGAAGGTCAGTGTCCGGAACTGCGGCAGGACCGCCGGGAAGGAAGTGGTGCAGCTTTACTACTCGGCTCCGGACGGGCTGCTCGGGAAACCTTCCCGCGAACTGGCCGCCTTTGCCAAGACCGGCCTGCTGGCGCCGGATGAGCGTCAGGAGCTTGAACTCAGCTTCCCGGTTGCGGATATGGCTTCCTACGACGATCTCGGTAAGATCGCCCGTTCCGCTTATGTGCTCGAAAAGGGGGAATACCGCTTTTATGCCGGGGCAAACGTCAGGGATGCGGTCCTGCTCCCCTATTCCTTCCGGCAGGATTCGGACCGGGTCACGGAACAGCTGATCTCCAGGGCCGCCCCGTGGCAGCTGGAAAAACGCCTGCGCTCCGACGGCACTTATGAAACGCTGCCCGCCGGAGAACCGCATGACCATATGCAGAACGGGCTCGGCTGGGAGGGCTTCTCCGGTGATGAATGCCTGACACCGCAGACCCGTTTTATCGACCGCATGAAGTTCTTCGAGCGGGAAAAAGAATTCATTCTGGATGATGTGGCGGATGAAAAATGCACCCTTGACGAATTCATCGCTCAGCTCAGCATTGATGAGAAGATCCATCTGCTGGGCGGTCAGCCGAACACGGGGGTGGCGAATACTTTCGGTTTCGGGAACCTTCCGGAGTACGGCGTCCCTTCGGTCATGACCGCGGACGGCCCTGCCGGGCTCCGGATCCGGCCGGAGTGCGGTGTTTATACGACCGCTTTCCCCTGTTCGACACTGCTGGCTTCCACCTGGGACCCGTCCATTGTCGAAAAGGTCGGGTTCGCGGCCGGTGAGGAGGTCCGGGAAAACAATATTTCGATCTGGCTGACTCCGGCAATCTGCATCCACCGGAGCCCGCTCTGCGGCCGGAACTTTGAATACTATTCCGAGGACCCGTACCTGACCGGGACGCTTTCAGCCGCGATGATCCGCGGGATCCAGCGCAATACGGTCGCTGCCGCGATCAAGCATTTCTGCTGCAACAACAAGGAAACGAACCGCAAGAACAGTGACTCACGGGTCTCGGAACGGGCCCTGCGGGAGATCTATCTGAAGGGCTTTGAGATCGCCGTGAAGACCGCACATCCGATGTCGCTGATGACCGCCTACAACCTGGTGAACGGTGAGCGCGCCTCGGAGAATAAAGACCTCCTGGACGGGATCCTGCGCGGGGAATGGGGCTACCGCGGTGCCGTGATGACCGACTGGTGGAACAACGCGGAGCAGTATAAAGAGCTGAATGCCGGCAACGACATCAAGATGGGTACCGGGTTTCCCGAGCGGGTGAAACGGGCCTATGAGAAAGGCCTGATCAGTGAAGAAACGATCACAAGATCCGCCAGAAGGGTCCTCGAACTGATCCTGAAGCTGGATTAAAACAATAAAGTCCGGAGAAACCGCTCCGGACTTTTTATTTGGGAGATGTTTTCTTTACAGGAACGGGTTGTAAAACCTGCTGCCACCCCTGAAGGTGAAGTAAAGCCCCGCGGCGCTGAGCAGGACCGTCGCGATCATGACAGCGTAATCGGCTTTCTGAAACGGCCGGGCACTGTACCAGGTCCGGCGCGGGTTCTTTCCGAAGCCGCGGAGATCCATGGCGTTGCTGACAAGGTCGATATGGTCCAGACTGGAAAAGATCAGCGGTACCGCGATGCCCGCCAGACCCGCGATGCGTTTTTTCAGCGGCGCCTTTTTGGAAAGGTCGACCCCTCTGGCCTGCTGTGCCTGCGAGATCTCTGTATAGTCAGCCTGAACATCGCCGAGGTAGCGGAGGGTGATCGCGACGGCATAGGCGATCTTGTAGGGGATGCCGATCTTGTTCAGGGAAGCCGCGAATTCGCTCGGGTCCGTGGTGGTGATGAACAGCAGCGCGATCGGGACCACGGTGAAATATTTCAGCATGACATTGAACAGGTAAAACAGCTGCTCGGAGGTCACCGTATAGCGGCTGCTGATTTGAAAGAGCAGGTGCCGCGTTCCGTAGACTTTGACGCCTTCTTCCGGCGAAAAGATATAGATCGCTGCCGCGTTCAGGACCAGAAAGACCAGCATCGTGACCAGGACGAAGCGGACCTCACTCAGCCGGATCCGCGCAATGATGAAGATCGTGATCCCAAGCACCAGCGCGCAGACGAGGACCCAGGTGTTGTAAGTCAGCATACAGACGATCGTCCATGCGAGAAAGACGATCATTTTTGTCGCGCCGCTTAAGCGGTGTACGGGGGTTTCCCGCGGAATATATGAAAGGACTTTGGATGCCATCAGCCGCGCAGCCCCCTTTCATGCGTTATGAAATTCTGAATGAAGCGGATCGGGTCTTCCAGCCCGGCTTTCTGCGCAAGCGTGAAGAGGCTTGTTTCTTTCAGGTTTGCCCGTTCGATGATGTCCGGGTCGCTGAGTACCCGTGCCGCGGTATCGTCACAGATCAGATGTCCGTCTGCGAGAACGATCGAACGCCGGGCGTATTCCAGCATCAGGTGCATGTCATGTGTGACCATGAGGATCGTGATCCCCTGCTGCTGCAGGGACTGCAGAAACGTCATGATTTCCGTATAATGCCGTAAATCCTCTCAGGCGGTCGGTTCATCCAGAATGAGCAGATCCGGCTCTAAAACCAGGATCGAGGCGATCGTCACCCGTTTTTTCTGCCCGTATGACAGTGCGGAAACCGGCCAGTTCCGGAACGGGTACAGACCGCAGGTCTTCAGAACTTCATCGACCCGCCGGTCGATCTCTTCTTTGGGAACGTTCCGCAGTTCAAGCCCGAATCCGACCTCCTCGCGGATCATTGCCTTGCAGATCATCTGGTTCGGGTTCTGCATGACGTATCCCACAGTCCGGGCCCGTTCATAGATCGTCTGGTCCGAGGCGTCTTTCCCGTTGAGGTATATTTTCCCGGAGGCGGGTGTGATAAAGCCGCAGATGAGCTTGCACAGTGTGCTTTTCCCCGCGCCGTTTTTCCCCGCGATCGCGGTCATTTCCCCGCGCCGGATACTGAAGCTGATATCATTCAGGATCAGCGGCGCGTCTTCGCTGTAGGCAAAATTGACATGTTCAAAGGAAAGGATCTCCTCACCCGGATCAGCCGGCTTTTCCGGCGGGATCGTTCGTTCCCAGGTGTGAAGCGTCTCACGGAAGGGACGGACGTCCATTTTGGACAGGCTTTCCGGATGCATTTCTTCCCGCACCGGAATGCCGGCGTAGGAAAGCGCCGTGACATACAGCGGTTCACGGATCCCGGATGAACGCAGGATCCCGGAGGCAAGGATCCGGTCCGGCGTGTCGTCGCAGATGATCCTGCCTTCATCCATCAGAATGATGCGGTCCATCTTTCGCCAGAGCACATCCTCCAGCCGGTGTTCGATAATGATGACTGTCGCGCCGGTTTGCCGGTGTGTTTCATCGATCAGTTCGATCGCGCCTTTGCCGGTGGCCGGATCAAGGTTCGCCAGCGGTTCATCAAACAGGTATATGTTCACATCGTCGACCATCACGCCTGCCAGGGAGACACGCTGTTTCTGCCCGCCGGAAAGCTCCTGCGGATGGGATCTCAGCCACCGGTCCATATCGACTGTCCGGGCGGTGCGGAGGACTTTTTCCTTCATCCGGGACTGCTCTTCCATGTCATTTTCAAGCGCGAAGGCGATATCCTCCCCTACCGTCAGACCGACAAACTGTCCGTCCGCATCCTGGAGGACTGTCCCGACATGTTTCGACAGTGCGAAGATATCCATCTTCGATGCGTCTTCTCCGTTGACAAACAGGCTGCCGCTGATCTCGCCTTTGTAATAATGGGGAATCAGCCCGTTGATGCAGTGCCCGACGGTGCTTTTCCCGCACCCGGAGGGCCCCGCGATCATGACCTTCTGACCTTTTTCGATCCGCAGGTTCAGATCATGCAGTGTGGGTTCGGCCTGTACCCTGTACCTGAAGGAGAAATTTCTGAATTCGATTGCTGCTGTGTCGTTCATGGGCGATATAACGAAAAGAGACGCCGGATCATTTTTCCGGCGTCTCCTGAAAGTCATTTTTTACTGTTTGTTGAGGCTTCCCGCGGAAGTGCGTGTCTTGGCATAGATCGTCAGGAAGATCGTCCCGAGGATCGCCATGGAAACCAGGTTCGCCACACCGGCTGTCAGACCCTGAAGGAAGACTTTGTCTGCCGGTTCTTTGTAGATCAGAATGTCAAGCACCGGAGCCAGCAGACCCCAGCCGATGATATTCGCGGCGATCTGGAACAGGTTGAAGGTCAGGATATCTTTGGCCCCGAAGCTGCCGTCTTCCAGGTTGATCTTTTTCCAGGAAAGTCCGACCGCGCAGCCGACAAAGGCCGAGACGATCACCCAGCTCCACCAGACACCGCCCCAGCTGATGTCTGTCAGGGTGTGGCCGATGAACCCGATCAGGGCACCGGCAAGCGGTCCGAACAGGGTCGCCATGAAGGCGAGAAAACCGTAAGCGGTTGAAATGTTCGTATTCGGGATCCCGGTGGGGATAACGACAAAACGGTTCAGAACGAAGAATACGGCTGAGCCGATACCGATCGCAACGATCGTGCGGGTTGTGATTTTCATCTTATGAACTCCTTCGGTTTCATAAAAAATTACTGCATCCTATTATAATCGAAAAAGCCGATCCGGCGGTATTCTTCCCCTTATATCGTTGATGCGCTGTGTGCTGAGTGCTTCGCTTAGTGAATAGTGAATGGTGAAAAGTGAATAGAAAAGGTGTCGCTTCGCGATGATTTAAGATGGCGCCGTTGCCGCAGTGGTCGTCGCCGACCGGGACGGTTTCAGTGAGGCATTTTTGCCGAATACGGAGCGCAGCGACGTTCTATGATTGTCCGCGCAGCGGCTACCGCTTCCAATCTCACCGCCGGCACGTTTTGAGACGCGCAAAATGTTCAAGGATAATTCCGAATTCCGCTTTCCGAATTCCGAATTGGAATGGCGAAGCGTCACCGCAATTTTTACATTTTACTTTATTGGAATGGCGAAGCGTCACCGCAATTTTTACATTTTACTTTTTACCTGTGCGAAGCACTGCTCGCTGACAGCTGTCAGCTGAATAAGAATGCTTTATTTTTTTACGTTCCGCTATTATAATCAAAATGAGGAAATTTGGACCATGCCGCTGAAATTTATCCGAAATGATATCACCAGAATGCAGGTGGACGCGATCGTCAACACGGCCAACCCGCTGCCGGTCGTCGGTGTGGGGACGGATACGGCCGTTTATAACGCGGCCGGACGGGAAAAACTGCTTGCGGCCCGTCAGGAGATCGGTCCGCTGGAGGAGGGGCAGACAGCCATTACACCCGGGTTTGACCTGCCGGCCCGCTTCATTCTGCATACGGTCAGTCCGCAGTATATTGACGGCAGATCCGGGGAAGAGGAAAAACTCCGGGCGTGCTACCGGGGATGCCTGGACCTCGCGGTGAAAAACGGCTTCAGCTCCCTTGCCTTCCCGCTGATCGCCTCCGGAAATTACGGTTATCCGCGCGATGAAGCGCTGCATATCGCTATCAGCGAGATCAGCCGTTTCCTGCTGAAGCATGACATGCTGGTCTGTCTCGTCCTTTTCGACGCCGATTCCGTCAGCCTGGCTGAAAAGATCGATCCGGACCTGGATGACTATATCAGCCAGCATGAGGTGGACCGCATGATGAACACGGAATACCGGGACCGCCGGGCGGTGAAGGAACAGATCTCGCTTTCGGAGGAAGAGTATGCGGAACTGGATGCGCTGCTCGCTTCGGATACCCAGTCCTTTGCGGAATATCTGGTGGACAGGATCCGCGCGAAAGGGCTGAAGAACGCGGCGGTCTATAACAACGCTTATGTCAGCAAGCAGCTGTTTTCCCGGATCATCCGTGATCCGGACTATCATCCCGGGAAACAGAATGTGCTTTGCCTTGCCGTCGGGGCACAGATGACTTTCCCGGAGGCGGTGCGCCTGCTTTCGCTGGCGGGCTACACCTTTTCGGAAAACGATAAAATGGATATTATCTTCTCGTATTTCATCCGTCACCACCGCTGTGATATTTATGAGATCGAGAACGCTTTGGGGATTTACGGCCTTTCGCTCCTGCCGAAAGGGCCGTCTTTATGAATTTTTCGGAGAAAGTGCTATGAAATTCGGTTATTTTGATGATGAGAAGCGGGAGTATGTGATCACAACGCCGCAGACTCCTTTGCCGTGGATCAATTACCTGGGCAATCAGGATTTCTTCACGCTCGTGTCGAACACGGCCGGCGGGTACAGCTTTTATCAGGATGCCCGTCTCCGCAGGATCACCCGTTACCGCTACAACAATTCCCCGCTGGACAGTGAGGGCTTCCGTTTCTATATCCGGGAAGGGAAAACTGTCTGGAACCCCGGTTGGCAGCCGGTCCAGAATGATCCGGACGAATACAAATGCCGCCACGGGCTCGGATACACCGTTATCGAATCGGTCCGGAATGGTCTGCGGGCGGAGCAGGAAATGTTTGTCCCGCTCGGGGAAAAATGCCTGCTGGTGCGCCTGAAACTGACTAATGAGACGGAATCGGAAAAATCTTTCGATGTTTTTCCGTACGTCGAATTCTGCCTGTGGGATGCCAACGATGATGCGACCAACTTCCAGCGGAATTACAGCATCGGCGAGGTCGAGGTCACGGAAAAGGCCATTTACCACAAGACCGAATACCGTGAGCGCCGGAACCACTTCGCGGTGTTCTGGACGGACCGGAAGCCGGACGCGTTCGACACTGCCCGGGATGCCTTTATCGGTGTTTACGGTTCACCGGCACGGCCGCAGGCTGTTTTCGGTGATGGCTGTACGAACAGCATCGCGCACGGCTGGGCGCCGGTCGCGGCCATGCAGTTCCGCGTGAAGCTTGCCCCGGGTGAGAGCAGCACGCTGCTCTTCGGACTCGGCTATATCGAAAACCCGCAGCAGGAAAAATTTACCGCCACGGGCGAACTCAATAAGGTCCGCGCGGAAGCGCTGATCAGCCGCTTCAGCAGTGCCGAACGTTATGATGAAGCGCTTCAGAAACTCTCCGCGTTCTGGAAAGACCTGCTGGACGGTTATACGGTGCGCTGTAATGATGAAAAACTCTGCCGTATGGTGAATATCTGGAACCAGTACCAGTGCATGGTCACGTTCAACATGAGCCGTTCGGCCAGCTATTATGAGAGCGGTATGGGACGCGGCATGGGGTTCCGGGATTCCTGCCAGGACCTGCTGGGGTTCGTCCATATGATCCCGGAACGGGCCCGGGAACGTATCCTGGATATCGCCGCCACACAGTTCCCGGATGGCAGTGCCTATCACCAGTATCAGCCGCTCACCAAGAAGGGCAACCTCGCGGTCGGTTCCGGCTTTAATGATGACCCGCTCTGGCTGATCGCCGGGACGGACGCGTATCTGCGGGAGACCGGCGACTGGTCGATCCTGGATGAACAGGTGCCTTTCGATAACGATGTGAAGCTCGCACAGCCGCTGCTGGAGCATCTCCGCCGTTCCTTCTGCTATACGGCCGAACATCTCGGC
>CADBKS010000003.1 GCA_902795255.1 uncultured Chloroflexota bacterium | reverse complement strand
CGTGAGACAAAGGGGACAGGTACAGTTGTCTCAGCAGTGAGACAACTGTACCTGTCCCATTTGTCTCATTACCACATTTATATCAGGAAGTCAAGGGGCAACATTGCCGGTTTTCTTTTTTATTTGAGAAGCGTAAACTGGTTTAAAACAGCGGGCAGTGTGCTGCGCACAGTTGCCAGTGACAAGTGGCAAGTGCCAAGTTGGAAATAAGTACCGCTTCGCGACGGGTTTTATTCCGAATTCCGCTTTCCGAATTCCGAATTCATCAAAGCGTCACCGATCACGGCTAATAACGAATGACAAATGACCAGTGACTAATTTAACTGCACTCTGAACTCTGCACTCTGAACTCTAATGAAAGGGGGGGCCGCGGTATGGGCGAAACAACTAAAAAAACTGATGCCGGGATGTTTCAGTTCCCGATGATCACATGCTGCGGCTCTTATGAGGATGTGCTGGCGGATGTGCAGGCGCTTTATAACAAGCAGCGCGAGGCGTTTTTTTCCGGCAATGCCAATGATGACGACGTGCCGGAAAAGGCCGAAGCCTGGGCGAAGGTCTCGAAACGCCTGATCCAGGCGGCCGCGTCGGAGATGTGTATGTATCCGGCGGAAGCGGAACGGCAGGAAAAGGCGCTGCAGATCATCGACACCTGCAAAAATGACGCTTTCCTGCGGGAGGCGAACCTGCTTGCCCATTATCAGATCGCGGAAGAAGCGGGTCTGGAGGGGAAGGACCTCATGAAAAAAATCGACGCTTTCCTGAAGGGCGTCGATTTCTGCACGCGTGCCCGCAACACCCAGATCCACTGGGTGCGGAAATTCATGCACGGCGACACGTATGAGCCCGCCGAGATGAAATATTACCGCAAATACGGGGGACGGACCTATACCATGATGCAGCGGATCCCGGACGGGCACCGCTTCTGGCCCGCACGCATTTTCCCGAGGAACCGCGTCCCGGCGGGGCAGCGGGTCCCTTATACCCCGGCGGTCTTCAAGCTCTGGAAGGCCTTGCCGCAGGAGGACCTGGTCTTCGACTAGGAACACGACGAGTTCATCCTCCCGAAGGGCTACGTCAGCCCGGACGGCAGGATCGATGATCAGTCCGTGGTCTTCAACTGGGAGGACCGGACGGTGACGATGAAGTTCGTCGGGGATGAGCCGGTCACCTGGAGCTTCTGGAAGGCGCGGGATGACGGGGACCTGCCGGAGGCGGGCAGCTGGGCCGAGGAGTACATGATCCGGGTGAGGAAGCAGCTGATCGAGGATCTGGAGCCGCCGGGCTGCGCGGAGCGCTATGCGCTACGCGCAGTGAAAAGTGAAAAGTGAATGGTGAATAGTGAATAGTTGAGGTGCCGCTTCGCGGCGATTTGGAGAGAGTCAGTGAAAAGCCGGGGTTCGGGGGATCTTGGCATTTAATCGTTGCGCTTTGCGCAACGATTAAATGCAGGGAAAAGGTAAAAAGTAAAATGTAAAAGTTACCGGCTGCCGGTGCCGGAGGGGCCGGTTGCCTGAAGGCACCTGTGCCGTAAGGAACCGCTCCCCGCAGGCACTTCTTGGGATGTACATCGGAGCAATGGCGCCGGGACGTGTTCTCCGTGCCAGTCCCGCGCGGGACTGGCACGTCCGGCTCTTTTGTGATGTTCACAGCGGGACGCGGAGCGCACGTGTAGGACGTACCTTTGGGGAACGGTTCCCTCTGACACCTTCGGTGTCGCCGGGCAACCGGCCCCTGCGGTACGGCAGGCCTGCCCGTCGTCGCGGAGCGTCACCGGTACGCTGCGCTTAGTGAAAAGTGAATAGTGAATAGTGAATAGAAATGGTGTCGCTTCGCGACGATTTTTATTCCGAATTCCGCTTTCCGAATTCCGAATTCATCAAGGCGTCACCTATTTAACTGCACTCTGCACTCTGCACTCTGAACTCTTAATGAAGCTCTTTGCCGATTTTTACTTTTTCTCAGCGTCATAGACGCCTGCGCGGGCGTTTTTTCGGATCTGGAGGAGTTCGCGGAGCATTTTCAGGGAGTCGCGAAGGACGTTGATCTTGCTGTTGCCGTCGTAGTACCACTGAACGGGGACTTCGATGATCTTATAGCCGAGGTGCCGGGCGATGAAGAGGACTTCCGCGTCGAAGGCCCAGCCGTCGATGCACTGGAGGCGGAAGAGGCGTTCGGCGGCCTCCGCGGAGAAGCTTTTGAAGCCGCACTGGGTGTCATGGATCCCGGGCACCGCCAGGATGCGGACGATCAGGTTGAAGACACGGCCGGTGAAATGGCGCTGCGGCGGTTCGTTGTAGCGGACGGCGCCCTTCACTTCGCGGGAGCCGATCGCCACGTCGTAGCCGCCGAGCGCCGGCGGGATGAAGTGATCGACTTCGCTGATGGGCATGGAAAAGTCGACGTCGGCAAACATGCGGTACTGCCCGCGGGCTTCGAGCATCCCGCGGCGGACGGCATTGCCCTTGCCGGGCTTTTCTTCCTTCAGGACGCGGAGCCAGGGATGGGTGGCGGCAAATTCGCGGCCGATCTCCAGGGTGCGGTCGCTGCTGCCGTTCTCCACCAGGATGACCTCGATGGGTTCGCTGTGGGAGGCAACAAAGGCAGCGGCTTTCTCCAGACATTCGGGGAGCCGTTTTTCCTCGTTATAGGCGGGGAGGATAAGTGAGAGCAGAACGTCGTTTTCCATCGGTGTTTTTTTCATCGGTGTTAATGATAACACACTTCGTGCAGTTGCCAGCTGCCAGCAGCCAGTTGAATTGGGTGTCGCGGAATACGGCAGTTATTGGTCATTGGTCATTGGTCATTGGTCATTGGTTGGAAACAGGTGTCGCTTCGCGACGGATTTTGGATGGGCGCCGGTACCGCAGGGGCCGGTTTCCTGAAGGCACTTGTGCCGTAAGGAACCGCTCCCGAAGGCACTTTTGTGATAAGCGCGTGTGCTGCACTTAGTGAAAAGTGAATAGAAATGGTGTCGCTTCGCGAGGATTTGGGATGGGGGTGATACGCACAAGTGTGGGGCGGGGACGGTTCCCGTTGACACCTTCGGTGTCAACGAGCAACCGTCCCCGGTGAGTGCACCCATGATGGCGGCGGTGCCGGAGGGGCCGGTTTCCGGAGGCTCAGACCTGAGCCGGAGAACCCGTCCCCTTCGGCACCATTGTCAACAAGCACGCCGGAAAAGCGGGGACGCCCCCTCAGCGGGACGCGGAGCGCACGTGTACGGACGTACCTTCGGGGAACGGTTCCCTCTGACACCTTCGGTGTCGCCGGGTAACCGGCCCCTGCGGTACGGCAGGCCGGCCCCGATGTCGCGGAGCGTTCTATTAAACGTCGCGAAGCGACACATATTTGAACTAACAACCAATGACCATTGACTAATGACTAAGGAGCGCAGCGCCGAGAATCAGAATGGCGCCTGCGATCCCTGCGGGGGTGAGGGACTCGCGGAGGAAGGCGGCGGAGAAGAGCAGGGCGGAGACCGGGTCGATGTAGCTGAGGATGGCAATGGTCTGGGCGCTGACGCCGTCCATACTGCCGAAATAGAGAACGTAAGCGATCCCGGTATGGATCAGGCCGACGGTGAGCAGGAGGACCGCGGTCGTCCCTGTCATCCCGACGAAGCTGCGGTCCCGGGTGAGGAGCAGATAGGGAAGCATGACCAGCGCCGCGGAAAAGAGCTGGATGACGGTTTTCTCATACGGATCGGCCGCCCCGGTCTTTTTGTTCAGGATGACGACGGAAGCATAGAGCGCGGCCGCTCCCAGGCCGAAGGCGATCCCTTTCAGACCGCTCCCCTGCACGGGCGCCCCGCCGGTCACACCGGAAACGAGGACCATCCCGAACACGGAGACCGCCGCACAGAGGATCTTCCGCGGGGTCAGGGGTTCACGGAAAAACAGCGGCGAAAGCAGGATGACGATCGCCGGCTGCATGTAATAGCACAGGGTGGCTGTGGATACGCTCGTATAATTGTAGGCCTCGAAAAGCAGGATCCAGTTGACGCCCATGGCCGCGCCCGAAAGCGCGAAGAGCAGCGCCTTCCGCCGCGCCATCGTGATCCGGAAGGGCCTGCCCCGCAGCCGCAGGAACAGAAGGAGGAAGAGCGTGCCGAGCAGTCCGCGGGAAAAGGCAAGGAACCCGGAGGAGACCGGGATATGCCGCCGGAAGATGCCGATCGTCCCGAAGATCAGCATCGAGGTGACGAGCATCATCACCGGGCCGCGGCTGTTTTTTGTCTCCTTCATGAGCCCGCGGCCTGCGTGTGCAGGTAATAATAGTCAAAGGCCTCCCGGCAGCGGGCGCGGTCATCGGAGCGGAGAATGGCATCCAGCGCATCCAGCAGGGTCGCATCGCTCAAGAAGGCAGCCGCGATCGGCGAGAAGCGGCCCCTGTCCCCGGAAAGGATCCGCTTCGCCCACGTCCGGATCTCTTCCCGGTCATGCTCCATCAGGTCGGAGATGATGGCCATCAGGTCGGTCATCCGGCGGCAGGGGGAGTCCATCCGCACATAGCCGGAGGGATCCGCCTCCGCCGCGCTGTAGGCCGCGTGGTGCCCGTGGGCGATATCGGCAAACTGCCGGGTGCTTTCGCGCCTGCGCAGATCGTCATGTCCGGAGATCGTATGCAGGCGGTACATCTCGTCCTCATTTTCGAAGAGGCTCCGGGTCTGCATGATGCGCTTCATGTTCATTTTGAACAGGCCGAAGTCGTGGTACAGCCCGCAGTCGGCCGCGTAGCGGAGCAGCGCCGTCCGGCGTTCCTCCGGATCGGTGATGCCTTCCAGGACCGGCAGCTTCGCGAAATAGTCCGGGCGGTGTTTGAGAATATACGCGCAGTAACAGGCAAGCAGCTCCCCGGCCTTCAGCGAACTGAGGTAGAGCCTGCCCGCGAAGCGCTGCATCAGCCGGGTCGTGACCTCCCGGTAGGAGATCACCGCCTCGTGCTCGTAGAAATCCGTGACGAGCGCGACGATCGTATAGAAAAAGTTCTCGTTGTAATATTCCGGCGGGGCGGTCATCAGGCATTTCAGCATTTTGCGGTAGGCCATGTCGAGGAAACGGATCCGGGCCGGATCTTCCCGGAGCTGTTCGTGGTCGCGGATCAGCCGTCCCAGAAAGACCGGGAGCTGGACGTTCGCGTACAGCCCGGCGACGTCGTATTCATCCCAGCGGGCCGCACGGATCAGGTTCTCCAGCCGTTCGACCGTCGTCTCCAGGCTGACGTAGCCGCAGTGGTATTCCATATCATAATACGGCCACAGCCAGCGCGGGCTGGGATTCGCGGACTGCGCCTGCGGTTTGAAGACCTCATAGCAGGCGTCCATCACCGCGGCGATCTCGGTCCGGGTGATGCCATCGCTGTTGAGCTGGGAGCGGGAAGAGCTGAGCTGCTGATAAGCCCGGGAGAGGTAGGTATCCCAGGGGAGTTCCGGCGCTTTGGCCCGGTATTCCGGAGAGCGGACCGTCCGGATGAAATTGATGGAGGTATCGACCCGGCGCTTGAAATCGGGGGTGCAGATGCTGATGTTCGCCCAGCCGCGCAGGATATAGGCGCGGGTGTCGCTGTTTTCGATCCGGTCGAAATAGCGGAAGTAGGAGCCGGCCTCGGTGAAGACCATTTCATTCCGGAAATGCATCGAATCCGCCTGCCGGCAGTAAACGCCCACCAGCGGGCGCTGCAGATAGTAAAGGCCCATGCCGAGTTTATACAGCTCGCGGATGATCCCGTCGCGGTCGCGGCGGACCCGGCAGAGGCTCAGCAGTGCATCGTGGATGGCGACGTAAACGCCGCAGTCCAGGTTGGTCTTCCAGTCCATGAGCACATCCCCGAAGGCTTCGAGGTCCGCGATGGTTTCGGGGGAGGCGCTGTGGAGTTCGTCCAGCAGCGGGAAGAAATGCGTGCTGAGCAGGGCGGTGTTTTCCGCCTTGAGGACCTGCAGACGCTCTTCGCGGGAGCGGTACTCCGCGTACCAGACGTCGAAATCCGGCTCTTCAACGCTGAAGAGCTGCCGGATCTCCGCGACCTCGCGGACGTTGCGAATGTAGGTTTCCTGCCAGTCCTGCAAAGCAGCTTCTCCTTTCCGCAGGGGTGTGTTTCAGATGCTCCGCATTGGGTGGGTAATGGATGCGGAGCAGTAGCTGCGCTGTATGGCGCGGCCCGATCGCTCGTGTGTTTGCATAAGCCGCTGGCCGCGCCAGGTTTGTTTAGCCGGGGCCGATCGGGCTGAGCTTCGCTCACCCGTCGGCCCCGGCACCCCCGGTTTCATTATGCCAGGGTCAAAAGATCTATTTGCAATCCAGAGGCTCTTTTTGAGTCTCATCCGCATGCAGCTGCGGGCACCTTTTCTGATACGGAGCCAGAGCTGTCCTGAAAAGCGGCTTCTCCTTTCCGCAGGGTGTTTGTCTCAGCCGGGGCTTATTTTCTGATCTGTCCCAGGACCTGCATCAGGACGTTGATATCGATCGGCTTGGCGATGTGGCCGTTCATGCCGGCGTCCCGGGCTTTGGCGATATCCTCGGCAAAGGTGTTGGCGGTCATGGCGTAGATCGGCACGGTGCCCGCGTCCGGACGGCCGGAGCTGCGGATCGCCGCGGCAGCGTCGTAGCCGTTCATCACCGGCATCTGGATATCCATGAGGATCATGGAATACGCGCCGGGGTCGGACGCGGCGAACATTTTCACGGCCTCGGCGCCGTTTTCGGCAAGGTCCGTGTCCGCGCCGGTCATGCCGATGAGCTCTTTGGCGATCTCCTGGTTGATCATGTTGTCTTCCACGAGCAGGATGCGCTTTCCGGTCAGGTCCGGGTACCCGAAGCTGCTTTCGGACCCGCCGGCCTCTTCCAGCGCCTCGGCCAGACCGTTGACCAGGCTCCGGCGGAAAAGGGGCAGCGGGATGAAGGAAACGATGCCGCTGTGCTGGGCGAGATAGCCGATCTCGTCCCAGTTGTCATCACTGATGAGCAGGATCGGCAGGGACGGAGCCGCCTTGTGCAGGTAGCCCGCGATCTCCAGTTTGCCGCTCTTTTCGCCGCATTCCCGGCCGATGATGGCGGCATCGAAGCGCTGCTGCGTGAAATCCGCGTCCGCCAGGGCGTTGAGGGTCTCTTCGGCCGAAGCCGTCAGCGTAAAGCGGATGCCGAGCTCCTCCAGCCAGCGTTCGTAGGACCTGCGCAGGGCCGGTTCCGCTTCGAGGATCAGCAGGTTTTTGCCCTGCAGTCCTTCGGAACGGAGCGCTTCCCGGCGGTACTGCATGGGGATGCGGATCGTCACGGTCGTGCCTTCGCCGACCTTTGACTGCACATCGACCGTCCCGTCCATGGCTTCCGTCAGTTTTTTGACGATGCTCATGCCGAGCCCGGTGCCTTCGATGCGGGAAACGGTGCTGGTCTCGACCCGTTCGAAGGGTTCGAAGACCCTTTCGAGGAAGGCCTCGCTCATCCCCATGCCGTTGTCACGGCAGACGAAGCTGAGCAGACAGCGGTCCCCCTGCAGCTCTTCGGAGAAGTCCACGGAGATCTCTCCGCCCTCATCGGTATATTTGACGGCGTTGGAGAGGATGTTGACATAGATCTGCCGCAGACGGAGCACGTCCCCGTTCAGCGTTTCCTCGGGGATGTCGCCGGTGGTGAGCAGCAAGCGGTGCTTTTTCTTCTCCGCCTGCGGGCGGATGATGATCATGATCTCGTGGATCAGGTCGTTGAGGGCGAAGTATTCGGGGGTGATGGTCATGCGGCCGGAGTTGATGCGGGACATGTCCAGCACATCATTGATGAGGCTGAGCAGATGGGTCCCGGCGGTTTCGATCTTATTGAGGGCATCCGAGACCCGCTCGGTCTCGTCCAGATGCATTTTGGCCAGCATCGTGAGGCCGGTGATGGCGTTCATCGGTGTGCGGATGTCGTGGGACATATTGCTCAGGAAGATATCCTTGGCGGCAATGGCATTCTCGGCTTCCTGCAGGCGGTGCAGCAGGATCTCCCGGTCCGGCGCGCAGATCAGCAGGGTCTTCCCCTCCGAAAGGGGGACCTTTTCCGTGACCGCGTCCGCCCGGAACCCGGCAGTTTTGTACAGGATGGCGGGGCCGTCCGCCACAGCGTATTCATCGTTCATCGTATTGCCGCTCCTTTCCGGCGTCCCGTCCCGCAGGATGCCGGCCCGATCCTGACAGGGTCCCTTATAAAAGTATACCGTATCGGAATTGTATAAACATCCCGGCCGGTACCGTTGGGACAAAAGGCAGCGATTCTGGGGCAAGTGGCGTTTCAGGAGCGCTTCGCGGCGGGGTAAGACGGAACCGGTGCCGGAGGGGCCGGTTTCCGGAGGCTCAGACTTGAGCCGGAGAACCCGTCCCCGCTATTCCACAGCGGGGAATCACCCGATCATCCGGGAACCTGTGCCCCGGCAGAAAAAGCGGGGGCGGATCTGATGACTCAATTCTGAGTCAACTAGAGCCGACCCCTCAGCGAGCCGGCACATCTTCGCGGAGCGTCCTCTTAAACGACGCGAAGCGTCACCGATTTATCTGAACTCTGAACTCTGAACTCTGCACTCTGAACTCTAAAAGGAGGGTGTCACCGATTACAGCTGATAACCAATGACCAATTCACATTCCCAGCCTGCGCATTTCCTCGAGCA
The DNA here is from genome assembly GCA_902795255.1 of uncultured Chloroflexota bacterium. The sequence continues at coordinate 57,851 of CADBKS010000003.1, read as the reverse complement.
CTTCTTCTTCGCTCATCTCTTCGCCGCCGCCTTCCGCGACCTCTTCCGTTTCAAGCTCCTCGCCCGGCATCAGCGGGGTCCCGTCCGGCTTGAGGATAAAGTCGCCCATCTCGTCGACGACCGGCAGATAGGGGGTGAACTCGGGCAGGAGCAGCCGCGCGGTCAGCAGGGAGACCGCACCGAACCCGAACATCACCCAGATAAAGGCATAGAGCGGCATGTACTGCGGGTCGGAGTAGGTCAGGTACAGCGGGAAAACGCTGAAGAAAAGGATGACGAGCAGCTTCCCGGGTCTGCGCAGGGCGAAGATCAGCCCGTTGCGGGCCAGATTCGGCAGGCTGTCGCTGAATGCGGCCATGGTCGGGAAAAGACAGATCAGGGTGATGAGCAGGAAGATCCCGAGCCCGTAAACCCCGTAGCGCAGGCTGCCGATAAAGCCCCCGGCCCGGCTGCAGATGCGGATGTCGAAATATCCGAAAACCGCCAGCGCCAGGGCGATGAGCCAGGCGATCGTCGCCTGTCTGAAGTTCCCGCGGAAGCCTTTCCAGAACTGGACGAAGGGGTTAATGGGCTCTTTGCTGCGCAGCATCTTGAACATCACATGGTGGAGGGCGGTCAGCGCGGCACCGGCGGTGACCACCGGCAGGCTGAAGAGGACGAACATGATATTCGCCGCGATCACCGTCCCGCAGCGGGTCATCAGCCGCCCGAAGGCGCTCTCATTGCTGATCAGACTGGTAAGCAGTTCATGCATCGTTCACTCCTCCGCCGAAAAAATAAAGTCCAGAAACACGCCGACCGCGTCCAGCCGGGTGCTTCCAGCACCGATCCCCAGCCCGCAGGCCTCCGGATACAGTCCGTATTTTGTCACCAGCAGGCTGTCGCTGACATCGATCCCGACCGGGACGGGACCGGTCTGTTCGGGCGCATCCTCAGGCGGCTCGTACCAGATCAGCCGGTCCGCGTATTTTTCACGCAGCGCGGCACAGCGCTCCAGGTTCCAGTCCAGCAGCCGCCCGCTCTGTCCGAGCGCGGCGATCTGCTGCGGGTCCATGGTGATCAGGTCCAGCGTTCCCGTATCCGCCCAGGTGATAAAGGAATTGTAGTAGGTATTGCCGCGGCCCTGGTCTTTGATGTAGTCGAAATAGACCGCCGCGTTGAACTCGACCTGCTTTTGGCTCAGGTCCCAGCCGCTGAATTCCGTGAAGTCTCGCCAGATCCGGGAGTTGTTCCCCGCCCTGGCCCGGGTGTCCGCGAAGACCGCGTACAGGTGATACTCCGGTGCTCCCCGTAAAAGCAGGACAAGCAGATAAATGATGCCGGCGATCCCGCCGAGAATGGCGAGGATCCACATCCAGTAATAATGCCGGATGTAGCGGACCGCCTGCTTAAAGTCCATCTCACTGAGCTTGGCCCGCTCCTCCCGGAACCAGTCCCGCAGCATCTTTCTCATTGAACGCTGTCCTCACGGGTCAGATGGAGCTGCGCGGCGGGATAGTCGCCGAACAGCTGCGGGAAGGTGTACCCGCCGGCCATCAGCGCCGCACCGGAGCAGCAGCGCCCGTCCTCGGCGATACGGTAGATGCCGTCCGGGTCCAGACCCTTCAGGCGGAGATTCAGCGGGGCGGGATTCGGCTGCGGGCTGACAAGGACCAGATCAACGATGCTCCGGGCCCGGTCTTCGCTGACGACCTGCCAGGCGGTGTAATAAAGCCCCTTTGTGATATCGGTCAGCCGGTAATACAGCCCTTCGTGCAGCAGCTGTCCGTCCTGATGATACTGACGGACCTGCGCGGCGATGGCCTGTTTATCCTCATCCGAAAGCTTCGTAAGATCGAGCTCGTAACCGAAAGCGCCCGACATGGCGATGACCCCGCGGGTCGCGATCGGGGTAGTACGGCCGGTCTGGTGGTTCGGGGAGGCTGAAACATGGGCGCCCATGGCACTGACAGGATATCCGTAGGAGGATCCGCCCTGGATCAGCAGGCGTTCGATGGCGTCGGTATCGTCGGAGAGCCAGATCTGCGGAGTGTAATAAAGCATCCCGGCGTCAAAGCGTCCGCCGCCGCCCGAGCAGCCCTCGAACAGGACATGCGGGAAGTCCGAAGTCAGACGGTCCAGCAGATCATACACACCCAGCACGTAGCGGTGATAAACCTCGCCCTGCCGTTCCGGCGGCAGCGCGTTGGAATAAACATCGGAAAGGGAGCGGTTCATATCCCACTTGATGTAGGAGATGTCGTTCTCCCGCAGCAGCGCGGAAAAGCAGTCATAGAGATAATCCCGCACGTCCTGCCGGTTCATATCCAGCACCAGCTGGTTGCGTCCGAAAGCCGGCTTCCGGCCCGGGGCGGCAAAAGCCCATTCCGGATGCGCCCGGTAAAGGTCGGAGTCCACGCTGACCATTTCCGGCTCGATCCAGATGCCGAACTTCATCCCCAGACCGGTGATCTTCCCGATCAGGTCCCGGAGCCCGTGCGGCAGTTTTTTCCGGTCTTCAAACCAGTCCCCCAGGGCCCGGTTGTCATCAATGCGATTCCGGAACCAGCCGTCATCCAGTACGAAGAGCTCAATACCGAGATCCGCAGCTTCCTTCGCAAGGGCGAAAATCCGCTCCTCATCCAAGTCAAAATAGGTGGCTTCCCAGTTGTTGATCAGCACCGGCCGCTTTGCCAGGTGATGTTCACCGCGGCAGATGTTGTGCCGGATCAGGTGATGGTATTTGTGGGAAAGGGCCGCCAGCCCGTCCGCATGGCAGAGGATCGCTTCGGGCGTGAAGAAGCTTTCACCGCTCTCCAGTTTCCAGGAAAAAGCGGTCTCGTTGATGCCCATCACGACCCGGACGGATTCCATCTGGCTGCGTTCGATCTCCGCCCGGAAGCCGCCGGAATAGGCCAGCATCACCCCGTAGCAGTCCCCGTGCTCTTCCGTGGCTTCATGGTCACAGAGGATGATGAAGGGATTGTGCTGGTGGCTGGAGGTCCCGCGTTCCGAAGAGATCGTGGTGACAAAATGGCCGAGCGGCGCGCGTTCCGGCTGACGTTCCAGGCAGTGTTTTCCGTAAAAATGCAGCAGGTCCCAGTCGCCATTGGGCAGTTCCAGACAGACGGACGCGGCCTTTTCCAGTGTGACCGGCCCGTTCCCGCCGTTGATGAACTCCGCGCAGCGGGTGATGACATCCTGCGCTGCGAAGACACCGTAGCGGAGGCGGAGCGACAGCCCGGTGACTTCATCCTTCAGGGTAATGGTCAGCGTCTCCGCCTCATCCCCGTCCGCATACGCGGCAGGCAGGCCCGGAATGGCATATTTCCCGCTCCGGATCTCATGGGAGACATAGCGGAAGGAAGCGCAGCGGCTGCCATCGGCATTGACAACCGCGAGGCTGTTCACCCGGTAATCGCCGATACCGTAAGAGGTATATTCCTGCGGAATGATATCCAGCGAGAATGCCCGTTCCATCCGGACTTCATAAGGGTTCGCGGAAAAAGATACGTCATGGTCGAGGATCCGGAAGGACATATTCTGGGCTCCGGTCCCGGTCCCATAATACAGATGGCGCAGATATCCGAGTTCATCGATCTGCATCTGGTACGTATCGGAAGCGGTAGTGATGGTAAACAGTTTTTCCTGATCATTGAATTGAATGCTCATGAAAAAGGTTCCTTTTCGTTTCGTTTAATGATGCGGTAGTTTTTCGGACTGACCCCGTATCTTTCCTTGAAGATCTTGGAGAAGGTCAGCACATTGTCGTAGCCAACGCGGCGGGCAATATCCTGGATCATCGCGTCCGTTTCGGCAAGCAGCGAACAGGCATGATCAAAGCGGCACTGCATCAGATATTCCTGCGGGGAGATGCCCATTTTCTTTTTGAAGACCTTGGTGAGGTAGCTTCGGTTGATGCCGATGTTTTTGGCCACATCGGTGATGCGGATATTCGCGAAGTTCGCCTGAATAAAGGTCACCGCCTTATCCGCGTAGACTTCGGGAGAAAAAACCGCCTCACGATGATTCTGGAGCTGTTTGGTCTCGTTGGATTCCACCGCCAGCGATATGAACTGCAGCAGCATCGAAAGCCGCCGGATATCATTGGCCAGCGTCATTGCCGGCCGGTCGAGGACATCCTTCACACAGGCATAGAACCGGCTCTGATCGATGCGGCATTGCAGCCAGTTGACGCCGGGAAGAAATCCGGCGCTGTCCGCATAATAACCGGACCGGAGGCCATCAAAGGTCATCCAGCAATAGGTCCATGGATCCTGCTGATCCGCCCGGTACCAGGTAACCTCATCGGGCTTGGTGACGAACATCTGCCCGCGCCGCAGGCTGTGCTGTGTACCGTTGACGTTCAGGACGCCTTTTCCGGAAAGGATCACGTGCAGGTGATAACCGCCGCGGCTGCCGCAGCGGAACTCATAACCCGGCAGGCATTTTTCCACACCGCAAAGCGTGAGGTAAATATCGTCGGTCTGTTTCTCCTGATAAACAAGACAGCGGTACAGATTAGTCTCATAAAGGTTCGATAATGTTTCCATCGTTCCCTCGTTGTATGAAACAGGGCCTCCCTCCAAAAAAAGACGCCGGGAGTATGTTCAGCTGCCTCCGGCGCCTTATTTTCGGATCGCGTAGATTACTGTGACTTGATTTTACAGTTTTCCGCCGGAGGTGGCAATCCCTTCCACGAACTGTTTCTGGAAGATCACATAGATCACGACCATCGGGATGATCGCGAGAACCGCCGAAGCCATCATGGTCGGGTAGTTGCTGCCGTACTGGCCCTGCATTTTTGCGAGACCCGCGGACAGGGTAGTGGTCTGAGAGTTCGTGCAGACGATCATCGGCCACATCAGATCCTTGAAGGCGAACAGGGCGGTGAAGATGCCCAGAGAAACCATGGAAGAGCGGGTCAGCGGCATCATGATGTTCAGGAAACGCTGACCGATGTTGCAGCCATCAATAGCCGCGGCTTCCTCCAGGTCCTTTGGCAGGCCCTGATAGCCGGTTTTCAGCAGGTAGGTACCGAAGGCGGTCACCAGACCCGGGAAGACAAGACCCATCAGAGAGTTCAGCCAGCCCAGTTTGGAAGCCATGGTATACTGCGGGATGATGAAGATCTGAGACGGGATCATCATCTGGATCAGGATCAGGGAGAAGAAGAAATTCTTTCCCGGGAAGTTCAGGCGCCCGAAGGCGTATCCGGCCATGGTCGCCGTCAGACAGGCGAAGACCACACGGAGCAGGATCATCAGCAGGGTGTTTTTATACAGGATGACAAAGTTGTAGCTTTCCCAGACTTCCGCAAAGTTTTCCCAATGCCAGCCATGGGCCGGGAAAATATAGAACGGGTTGACGGAGATCGCTTCCTGATTGGTCTTGAGGGCCGTCAGGATCATCCAGACAAAGGGGACAAGCATAATAAAAGCCATAATGCACAGGATAAGGTACATGATGAACTTATTGAGCCGGGCTTGTGCGCGTGCGCTTTCCATAATTTATTTTTCCTCCCCTTAGTTGTAGAATACCATCTTCTTTTCCAGCTTCTGCATGAAGAACGTGACGATCATGATGAAAGCCACGAGGAAGACGACGATCGCGGCGCCGTATCCCTTGTTGGAGTTGGTAAAAGCGTAGGTGTAGAAAAGATAAACAACAGACTGCACGCTCTTCAGCGCGACGTTGGTCTTGTCCATGACCATGAACATCAGGTCGAAGATCGTCAGCGCACCGATCAGACGGGTCTGCACGATGAAGAAGGTGGTGGGGCTCAGAAGCGGCACCGTGATGTGGAAGAACTGGCGGATGCCGGTCGCGCCGTCGATGGCCGCGGCTTCATAATAGTCGCCGGGGATCTCCTGCAGACCGGAAATGAACAGCACCATGTTGTAGCCGATCACGGACCACACGCCAATCACACCGATGGAGATCCAGGCGATCCTCGGGTCGGAGATCCAGGCGATATTGGTGTGGAAAATGTTGTTCAGCAGGCCGAACTGCTGGTTGTAGAGCCATTTCCAAACCATCGCGACCGCTGCCGGGGCACAGACCATCGGCAGGAAGAAGATGGTGCGGAAAGCGGACGTTCCCTTGAGTTTCTTGTTCAGGAACACAGCCAGGATCAGGGCGATAACAACGCCGAAAGGAACCTCGATCAGCGCGTATTTGATCGTGTTCCACAGCGACTGCCAGATTTCGGAAGTCTGTACCATACGGACATAGTTGTCAAAACCGACAAACCTGCTGCCCCTGCCAAGACCGCCGGACCGGTAGAAGGATTGTCTGACGGTGTCAATGGCAGGATAGAAATTCAGGACGATCAGACCGATGATCGTCGGGGCGATAAAAGCCAGCCCCCATTTCATTTCCGTCTTCTGCGCTGCCGTCATTTTATTGCTTGAAGGGCCTTTCATGATCCTCCTTTATGGATAACGGTACGAATTGAACCAATGCGGACGGTTTTTGTGTATGCTGAGTCAAAAGCCGTCCGCATTGGCTCAGAGGAAATGCCGGGGGCAGTGCCCCCGGCATATGTAAGACTAAATTACCACTGTTCTTCAGCGATGGCGTCGCGGATGATGCGGCCGGCGTTATCGCAGGCGGCTTCCATCTTCGCCGGATCGGAAGGATCCTGCCAGGCATCCAGGAACCCGCCGACCTGCTGCAGGGCATCTTCCCAGACAGTCGTGTTGCGGGTGTACGGGCGCATGTAGAGGTTGAAATCTTCAGCCGTCAGGAAAGCGGAGACGTCCATACCCGGGAAGGCATTGGCGAAGGCATCGGAAATGCCCATCATACCGCCCATGGTGATCCCCAGTTCAGCCTGCTTCAGCTGCCCTTCTTTGGAGCAGAAGTAGGAGATGAGGCTGTAGGCAGCATCCGGATTCTTGGTGTTGTAGGCAGCAGCCCAGCCCAGACCGTTGTAGCAGGACCAGCGTTCGCCGTCATCGGCCTGACCGTTGCCGTTCACGTCAGCGTACGGCAGCAGGGCCCAGTAGTAGTCAGCATGGTTCTCAGCCTTGTAGAAAGCGGTGATCATCCAGGAACCCTGCGTGATCATGGCTGTCTTGGAGGACTGGAACAGGGAGTCGGTACCGGTTTCGGCAACGACGGACTGCGGGGCACCGACGGTCAGGAGCTTGCGGACCATTTCCATACCGGCTTTGCCTTCCGGAGTGTCGATGGCGGTGTCGTCATGGGTCTCATTGATGATGTTGGCGCCGTAGTCATAGACAACGTTGTACCAGCCATCCTGGTTGTTGGAAGTGTTCACAGCCATACCGTAAACTTCGCCGTTGGATTTTTCGGTGATCTGTTTGGCAGCTTCGTACATATCTTCCCAGGTCCAGTTGTCGGTCGGGTATTCCACACCGTACTGATCGAAGATGGCTTTGTTCCAAAGCAGGGCGATGGTGTCGTGATCCTTCGGAACAGCATAGACATTGCCGTCGGAGCGGGTGTAGAGCTCAACGATACCCTGGTAGTAGTTGGCCAGGTCGATCGCTTCATCATTGGCGATGTAGTCGGTGAGATCCAGCAGCAGGTCGGCTTCCATGTACATCTGGACGGTGTTGGAGTGGGTCCAGAAGACATCCGGCAGCGTTCCGCCGTAAGCACCGGCTTCGAGCAGGGTCCAGTAGTTGTCCCAGTCGACGACTTCGACTTTGACATCGATACCGGAGGTGGCAGACCATTCATCAGCGATCTGCTGGATGCCGGGGGCCTGGTTGGCGTCCCAGACGTTGACCGTCAGGGTCTCAGCGAAAGCTCCGCTGACGGTGAGCGCCAGCATAAGCACAACCAAAAGGGCGAATGCACGTTTCATTATGAAAACTCCTTGAATATGATTTCCCCCTCCCGGCCGGGGAGGGATTTGTTTTGCGGTTGTACCGCGTTTCCGTTCCGGGACCGGATCCCTTCACGGTGATTCCCTGACTGATGCACTGAGCAGACCTTTCGGGGCTGTTCAGCAAAAAATGCCCTTTTCCGGGGCGTAGGTGGATTAAATGTACTACCTCATGGAAAAATGTTGTATGGGTTAATGGCGACTGCACATAGATTTTTGTGGCATCTTGATGCTGGCCTTCGTTTACTGCGTTTTTCAGAAATGCCCTGATGTCAGACAATTTGGCGTAAAAACAGTGATTTCCGGTCCTCCGGGCAGTCCGATCCGGATGTATGAAAACACACATAATGGAAGGATCCGGCAACATTTATCCATACCAGGAAACTGTACCGCCCGATAGAATTTACATACCGGAAGGAAGATTTCGCCGTCCGGCATCATTCATGGCGTGTGCTCACTCCACTTTATGAGCAGCGCACACTGAAAACAGGAGGAATCGATTTTACCGTGGGGCTCGCGGTGCGGCAGTGTGGAGACCTGCCGTAATGCGGAACGTTCCTTCAGCGGACGTCCGTGAGGGGATCCGGCGTGGGCGGGGTCTTCAGAGTCAGGCTTATGTCCGAAGTACTGATCAAAGGTTTGAAGAAGGTCTACGATAACAAAGTGACCGCTGTTCATGATGTGAACCTTCACATCAAAGACAAGGAATTCATCGTACTCGTCGGCCCGTCCGGCTGCGGAAAATCCACCACCCTGCGTATGGTCGCCGGGCTGGAAGATATTTCCGGCGGTGAACTCTATATCGACGGGAACCTGATGAATGACATCGCGCCGAAAGACCGCGATATCGCCATGGTTTTCCAGAACTACGCGCTTTATCCGCATATGTCCGTGTATGACAACATGGCCTTCGCGCTGAAGCTGAAGCGCACCCCGCAGGACGCGATCGACAAGAAAGTCCGGGAAGTCGCCGAGATCCTTGATATCACCCAGTATCTCAACCGAAAACCGAAGATGCTTTCCGGCGGTCAGCGTCAGCGTGTCGCGATCGGCCGCGCGATGGTCCGCGACCCGAAGGTGTTCCTGATGGACGAACCGCTGTCCAACCTGGACGCGAAGCTCCGCAACCAGATGCGCGCCGAGATCATCAAGCTCCGCAAACGCATCAACACGACCTTCATGTATGTCACCCACGACCAGACCGAAGCGATGACCCTCGGTGACCGCATCGTCATTATGAAAGACGGCTACGTCAATCAGATCGGCACCCCGCAGGAACTCTTCGACAAACCTGTCAATCTCTTCGTTGCCGGCTTCATCGGCATGCCGGTCATGAACTTCTTCGACAACTCCAAACTGCTGCTCGAAAACGGCAAATATTTCGCCGAGATCTACGGCGTCAAATTCGAACTGGGCGAATTCCAGCAGAAAGCGCTGAAGCAGCGGGATGTGAAGCCGTGCGAGATCGTCGCCGGGATCCGCCCGCAGTACATCACGGTCGGCAAGGGCGACCTTTCCGCCACGATCGAAGTCAGCGAAATGATGGGCACGGAATACAACATCCATGCCTCCTGCGGCGACAATGAAGTCGTGATGGTGATCCCGACCATGGGCCTGACGACCGACGTCTCCATGGGCAGCACGGTGAAATTCACCACCATGCCGGAACTGATCCAGCTCTTCGACAAGGAAAGCGGCAACAACCTGATCTGGTACGATCCCGAATCCAGCGCCGCAAACGCCCCCGAGTGCGCGAAGTACTGATCCCGGTCAGTATTCCTGAGGGATATTTCTTCCCGGAACGGAATTCCGTTCCGGGAAGTTTTTTCGCCCCGGCAGCCCGCATATATGCTCCAATAAGACGGCACCCGTCTCAGGTGCACACTTCCGGGTACATATCAAATTGAGTACTTACAGCAGTGAGCACATATAATTATAGGGAAAGAAAACAACAGCTATTCAGGAGAAAAAGCAATGGACCAGATCGAAAGACGCGACCAACATCTCGTTTACATTTCCGATGAGGCCGTGATGGCACAGCAAATGCCGGCTCGGCGGATCACCCAGCGGCTGAATACGATGGACCGCTCGGATTTCGAGGGGATCCGCGAAGTGGTAAAGGAACTTTTCGCCAAATCGGAAAACGCTTTCGTCAATCCGCCGTTTTACTGTGATTACGGCTTCCATATCGAGGTCGGGAAAAACTTCTTCGCCAACTATAACTGCACGATTATCGATACCGGATGGGTGCGGATCGGGGACAACTGCCAGATCGCACCGAACGTCGGGATCTACACCGCCGGACATCCCGTGCATCCCGCCACCCGCAATACAGCATATGAATACGGCGCGGACATCACCATCGGCGATAACGTCTGGATCGGGGCGAACTCCGTCATTCTGCCCGGTGTCACGATCGGTTCCAACACCGTGATCGGGGCGGGCTCGGTCGTTAATCGGGACATCCCGGACTGGTCCGTTGCAGCAGGGAATCCCTGCCGGGTCATCCGTCCGATCACAGAAGCAGACCGCCTGCTGTATTTCCGCGGACAGGTCATCGATGATGAAGCCCGGCAGGACATTCTGAAAATGCAGTCCGACGAAACAGATCCCGTAAAATACCCGTCCGCCGGGTGACCGGGAATGGTTCTGTTTTTCAGCTTTTTCGCAGGAAGTCTCTGAGCACCGCCAGTCCCTGCGAAGGGACACAAAAACGTTCGCGGCTGACTCTGATCTCTTCGCTGACCGCATCCAGATCGAACCAGCAGACAGAATCGACCTCGCTCTCCTGAAGTTTCAGACTTTCCGTGTCCACCGCCCCGCAGTAAACGTAGACCCGCGCGTATTCATTGTCGCGGAAGGGTTTGCCATGGAAAGTCTTTTCGTATTGAATACGGAAAGACCCGGCGTATTCCAGCTGTTCCGGGGCGGCTTTGATGCCGAGCTCCTCATGCAGCTCGCGCAGCGCGGAGGGAAGCGGCTCCTCCCCGGCGGGAATGTGGCCTGCCGATGAGGTATCGTAAAGACCGGGGAAAGATTCCTTTTGCATAGAGCGTTTCTGGAGCAGGATCTGGTGCTTTCCGTCTTTTTCACGTACGATCCAGACATGGGCCGTGCGGTGGAGGATCCCCTCCCGATGGGCGGTCTCCCGCGGAACGGTCCTGCCGGTCGGGATCCCGTTTTCATCACAAATATCAAGATATTCCAAAGGTTTACTCCTCATTTTTGCCGAGAAATCAGGGCTGAAAGCCGTTCCGGATCCGGACCGGCCGGTGCGCTGTTTTTTGTCCTGCCGGAATGATAACATAAAGGCCGCCGGATGTGCGGCGCGAAGTGAGGCGGTTGTCCGCCGGATCGTCCGGGATTGTAAGTTATGCCTTCCTTTGTTATAATCATTTCATGCCGGAAACGGAGCCGCGCGGGCGGCACGGGGCCTGCCCCGGATCACTTGAACTCCGGCACTTTACGGATCCAATATGAGCATTTCTGATTATAAAAAACTATTTTCGGCTGTCCAGAACGGCAATGACGTACGGGGCACGGTGATCGAAACGGAGACGGAAAAACTGACGCTTTCCGGACCGATCGTAACTTCCATTGCGCGGGCATTCGCCGGTTTTCTGGCGGAAAAAGGCGGAAAGAAAGCCGCCGAACTGCGGATCGGTGTCGGGCATGACAGCCGGGTGACCGCGGAAAAGATCATGGCGGCCTGCGCTGCCGGTCTCTCCGGAACGCAGGTCTATGACTGCGGGCTGATCACCACACCGGCGATGTTCCAGTCTACGGTGCTCCCAGGGAGTGATTTTGACGCCGCGGTGATGATCACCGCCAGCCATCTTCCCTTCAACCGGAACGGGCTGAAATTTTTTACAAAGGATGGCGCGCTTTCCAAAGCAGAACTGAGCGGGATCCTGGAGACCGCCGCACTGATCGCTGAGGCGGAAGCGGGCATGGATCCGCAGGCACTGCTGCACGCGGAAACAGTCCCGGAGACAGGCATGGCCGCTGAGACTTTTGATATGCGGGCTGTTTACTGTGAACATATGAAGGAAGTGATCCGCCGGGAGGTGAACGCGGAAGACTATGAGCATCCGCTTTCCGGACTGCATATCGTTGAGGATGCCGGAAACGGCGCTGCGGGATTTTATGCCACGGAGATCCTCGAGCCGCTCGGAGCGGATATCTCCGGCAGTGTGTTCCTGGACCCCGACGGCACCTTCCCCAACCATGTGCCAAACCCGGAGAACCCTGCCGCCATGGAGGCTGCCCGATCCGCCACGCTTGCGGCGGGAGCGGATCTCGGCGTCATCTTTGACTGTGACGGCGACCGGGGGGCGGTGGTCTTTTCGGACGGGACGGAGGTGAACCGCAACACACTCATCGCACTGCTTTCCGTGATCGTGGCCGAACAGGCGCCGGGTTCCGTCATCGTGACGGATTCCGTGACCTCCGACGAGCTCTCGGTTTTCCTGACAGAGGAACTGGGGCTGAAGCACCTGCGCTTCAAGCGCGGATACAAGAACGTGATCGATAAGGGGATCGAGCTGAACAATGCCGGCGAGGTATGCGAACTGGCGATCGAGACCTCCGGTCACGGCGCGTTCCGGGAAAACCGCTTCTCCGACGACGGGGCTTACATTGCCACGAAGATCATCTGCCGGATGGCGAAGCTCCGCCGGGAGGGGAAAACGATCGGATCCCTGATCGAAAAACTCGGTCAGCCGGCAGAAGCGGCGGAAATGCGGCTGAACATTACCGAACCGGATTTCCGGACGTACGGGCAGCAGGTCCTCGCGGATTTTGCGGAATTCTGTGCCGCAGACCCGCGTTTCCATATCGTCAGCCCGAATTACGAAGGCGTCCGGGTGGCTTTTGATGACGCCGAAGTGAAGGGCTGGCTGCTCATTCGCCAGTCCCTCCATGACCCGGTGATCCCGATCAACCTCGAGTGCCGGGAGCCGGGCGGCGTCGCGATCCTGAAAGAACGCATCCGCCCCTTCATCGAAGCCCATCCGGGACTGAAGGCATAAATGATTCAGTGAGAAGTGAGCAATGAGGAGTGAGAAGTAAGAATACTGACCGGATATTCGTAAATTTGAATATCTGCTTTCTCTGCCGGAACAGCGGACCGCATTGAACCGGACCCGGCGCCGGAGATCCTGCACCCATCCCATATGTACGGATCGAAGCCCTCGCGACCGGTTGCTGTGTGTATATCTGAGTAAGCAGCTGCAGAATCAGAGGTGTTTTTCTGTGATAAAAAAGACCGGATACGGCTTTGGAAAATCAAAACCGTATCCGGTCATTATGCTCTTCAGGGCTTTTTTTATCTTCTGCCGTTATAGTAGATCCGTGCATCCACGCCGGACGGGCTGATGTTGTTGGATTCATAATAATTGATCAGGTCGGAATCGATATACATTTTCAGCGTTACCGTGCTTCCGGGATGTACCCCCAGATGACTGTAACTGTCACGGTTCACAAAAATAACATTATCATCGGCATCCGTCATCGCGCAGACAACATAAACACCATACAGGACCTCATCCGTCGTGTTGGTAAATGTGACATTGACATAATTGTAGGAGTCACTGCCCGGCATTTCGATCTCAGCAGAAGCCGGAAGCTGATCGTACGTGTAGCCGCGGGTATCTGATGTGACGGAGAACTTAACATCGCCGATCTTTGCATTCTTCAGCGGAGAGCTCCAGAGAAATTCATAAAAATACGCAGATTCGCCGGGCTGAAGAAGAATATCACTGGGACAGGAATATACATAATTTTCGGTTACAAGAATGTCATCGTCCTCGGAGAAAATGACCAGTTTCCCATTATCGTAATAAAGCGGTTCATCCCCGGTGTTCTCCACCTTGCCGACAAGTACGCCGGAATCTTTTCCGTAGTAAATAATGGCATTTTTTGAGACAACGGTGAGCTTTCCCTCTGCCATGCATGTGCTTACGGCAATACAGAAAACAAGCAAAAATACAAGACTGATCAAGGTAAACTTTTTCATAAAAACTCCTTATTGATCGTCAGCAGACCCGCACAATGAGGACATACTGCTGCTGATGTTGTCCGGATCTCTGCATTGCAGGCAGCATATACAGCAGATATTTCCGGGATAACAACCCCGGAATTGTTTTTCCGGGGAATACATCATTTTTATTTCGGCTGTTTTTCGGGGTTCTCTTTGATACCGCCTCCTCTCTGATACGGTTCAGGAACAATGTATTGCCGGATCCGGCAGCGGAAAACACCGGGACTGGTGAAAAAATGATAAACCCACAGCCACTGCATCCGGTTTTGTGAAAACACCGAAGATCCGGAAATGAAGCTCAGCCTTTTTGATAAGCGGCCCGAAAGTAAAAATCTGCCGTCCCGGACAAATTATACGGGGTGCCGAAGCTGACAGATGAAGCCAGTATCTCAGATCATGTATCGGACCGGCAAAAACTGACACAGCAGGCTGCTCTTGCCAACACACGGCCAATCGGCCACATCCTGTAAAGCACTCACTTATGCCTGACATACATACAACAAAGCTGACATTTAAAGCAGAAAAACAGATGCGGGATCCCGCATCTGTTTTTCTGCTGGCGAATATGTAATGGCGGCGGCTTTATTTCTTCGTTAGGTTCTGGATAAACAGATCATAGATCTGCCGGGTGATCTCCTTCATATCCGAACCGTTGGTGACGGATTCCAGAATGCCTTTCATTTTTTCGACAAAGGATCCGGCAAATTTTGACTCAAGGATCTTGCGGACCCAGTCGATATCGTCGACACTTTTGTTGCCGAGATAGATCTGCTCAAACACATAGATCGAGCCTTCCCCGAGCGCCGCGACGATCCCGCCCGCGATGACCGCGTTGAGGACACCGGTCGCGAGTCCGATCCCCGGGATGGCTTTCAGGGCACTGATGGCAGCCTTGGCAGCAGCACTGATCGTTCCGACTTCAACGATCGTGTTTTTCAGCAATTTTGCCTGATCACCTTTGCTGATCCCATAAATCGCGGCAATACCGTTGATCTCGGCGACTTCCAGCGGCTGCAGCAGGACCGCGTCCGCCATGGGGATCGGAACAGCTCCGACGGTCGCAGCCGCACCGGTCGAACCCAGAACGACGGACCGGGCAAAGGTGCGGCGCCTTTCCAGTTTGTATTTCGCGACCACATCCCGGGAGATCATCTTTGCTTCAGGCATCAGTTCATTTGTAATATCGACGAGTTCGGTGATCCCTTCCGGCGGAGCAAAAACCGTATCCGAGAGATAGAATGACTCGGCAATGACCGGCACGATCATTCTCGGACGGACATCTTTCGACGCGGCAGCAAAAGCATCCTGAACCATTTTGATGTTTTTCTCCCGGTCCGGCTGGGAGAAGGATTTGGTGATCACGGCAATGATCGGAACGGCACGCCAGACCGATGTGGCGCGGAGCAGATCCTTGATGGTCTTTGTAAAAAGCTTCGCCGCGGTCCCGTCAACACAGAACCAGATGATGTTCACATCGTTTTCGGTGTTATCATCGCCGGCTGCTTCCCTGCACCATTTCCGGACCGTGCCGATCGCTTTGGGCTCCAGCTCCCAGAAGGCCTTCGGCGGTTCGAAGCCAACGGTATCGATCAGATTGAAATCAAGATCCTGCCCTTCGTAGATGGTGATCTCGCCGGAGGTCCCTTTGATCCCAAACCCCGTTTCCGCCTTTTTCTCACCGAGAACAGCGTTGATCAGCGTTGATTTTCCAACGCCGGAATTGCCGACTACCAGTACATTTCCCTTTGCCATTTTTCCCCCTTTTTCCCGGATCATAATTCCATTATAAAACGGATTCTGCCGGTTCCGGTTTTTCCCCTGCGGACGGTTTTTTACAGTCCAGAATTCCGTATATTGAAAAACCCGGATATTCTCAAAACCCGGGTATGCCGATATAATGGGTCTGAGATGGGTATAAAACAGGAGGAACGAATGAGTATTTCCACTAATTTATTTGCAAACCTTCCCAACCGGAAAATCGTAAAATCCGCCGGCTGCTTTCAGCTTCTGGAATATAACCGGGATATTTCCGTTGACAAGTCCACAGCCATTAACGCCTATTTCGCCGGTGAGATGAACATCCGCAAACGTCAGGTGATCGCCGTACTCCGGAACAGCGGTGTTGTCATCCAGGCCGGTGACATGCAGATGATGATCGGAGACATTCAGGCTACATCGAATGTGAAAGGAGCCGGAGATCTGCTGCGGAAGGCTTTTAACAGCACCGTCACCGGAGAGACCGCGGTAAAACCCTGCTACCGGGGCAGCGGATTTCTGGTGCTGGAACCGACCTACAAACATGTCATGTTCATCAATGTCGGAGAATGGCAGAGCGGGATCGTGCTGGAGGACGGGCTTTTCCTGGCCTGTGAGGAGACCCTGCAGATGAAGGTCACTGCCCGGAAGACACTTTCTTCCGCGATCGCCGGAAATGAGGGCTTCTTCAACACACTTCTTGTCGGCAGCGGATACGCCGCGCTGGAAAGTCCTGTTCCCGAGGAAGAACTATTCATTGTCGACCTTGTCGATGATACGATCCGTATCGACGGCTCCATGGCGATCGCCTGGTCCAACAGTCTGACATTCACGGTCGAGAAAACGACCCGCAGTCTGATGGGATCCGCAGCCTCGGGAGAAGGATTCGTTAACGTCTACAGGGGAACCGGCCGGATCCTGATCGCACCGGTCGGCTGAACCGCAGGTACGGAAGATTCCGTATACCGAAAAAGGCACCACACGGTCATTCGTGCGGTGCCTTTTTTACTTCTTCAGATCCACACCGTTGGTGCAGTCATATTTATCGGACCGAAACACCGGCAGCGGATGATCCCCGGTGACATCCTCTTCCTCCAGCATGCTCTGTGCAAATTCATCCAGACGGCTGATCGGAACATAACAGACACATTCGGTCAGGATCTCATTCTCGCGGGACTTCGCGTCTTCTGTCCGTCCGGTTTCCAATCCTTTCCACTCTCCTTCAGCCAGACCGTTTTTATTCCCGGCCATCCATCCTGCGAGAGCTCCCAAAGCCCCAAAACCTGTGTAAGCCAATACCGTTTTCCAAGTGTTCTTCATGCATCCTCCATTCTTCAGGCCCGGAGCGCTATAATTTACAGCGAAAGGGAAAGGGTATTGAAATGAGCCTGTATGCGATCGGGGATCTTCATCTGCATTTTCAATCGGAACTGAAAGCACCGGGACAGCTTTATGAACCGGTATGGCAGGGCCATGAGGAACGGTTCCGGGAGAACTGTGCCCAGCTGATCAAGGCGGATGATACGCTGGTGCTGGCCGGGGACCACAGCTGGGGGAAGGTCCTTTCAGCCTGCGAGGAAGATCTCCGCTATATCGCGGCGCTGCCGGGGCGGAAGATCCTGACCCGCGGAAACCATGACATGTTCTGGGACGCGAAAAAAACAGCGGCGCTGAACGAGCGGTTCCGGCCGGAACTGACCTTTCTGCAGGACGGGTACCAGACTTACCGGGACCTTGCGCTGGTGGCGACGAAGGGCTTCTGCTTCGAAGGTCCGTTTTACCTGGACCGATCCGGCAGGATCGTTGGCTGGGATGAAGAGGAGGAAGCACACGCGAAGAAACTTGTGGCGCGGGAGCTGGGACGGCTGCGGACCTCTTTTGAGGCGGCAAAGGCGGACGGCTACCGGCGTTTCATCCTTTTCCTGCACTACCCGCCGACCAATATTCTGGAAAAGCGCAGCGGTTTCACGGATATCGCCGAAGAGTTCGGCGCGGAACAGGTGATCTATGCCCACTGCCATGGGGAACAGCGCTTTCACGACAGCATCGAAGGAACCTTCCGCGGCAGGGAATATCACCTGGTCTCCGGAGACTTCCTGCGCTGGATGCCGAAGAAGATCATTTAGTACGCAGGGGGTCAGGATCCGGGAGTCAGGATTCAGGGAATACGGCAGTCATTCGTCATTTGTCAGTAGTTTGAAACAGGTGTCGCTTCGCGACGATTTGAGATGGGGCAGGTACGGCGCGGAGCATGATCTTTAGCTGCACATTATCCCCACTCTGAGTGCTGAACTCTGCACACTGACGCCGGCAAAGCCTGCGCTAAAAGAGTTTGTTTTCTTTTGCGAGGGGTTTGAAGGTGAAGCGGTGGATGGGAGTGGGTCCCAGCTTTTCGAGGGCTTCCCGGTGCTGTTTCGTGCCGTAGCCTTTATGGGCAGCGAAGCCGTAGCCGGGATAGCGGGTCTCGGCGGTTTCCGTCATCCAGCGGTCACGGGTGACTTTGGCCATAACCGAGGCACAGGCAATGGACAGGGAGATCATATCTCCGTGTTTGATGCCGGTCTGGGGAATGGTAACGTCATGCAGGCGGACGTAATCGATCAGCAGATGTTCGGGAAGGACGCCGAGACCTTCCATGGCGCGCTTCATGGCAAGTTTCGTGGCATTCAGGATGCCGAGCCGATCGATCTCGGTGCTGTCGGCCTCCCCCACTGCCCAGGCCGCAGCAATCTCCGGAATCACAGCATACATAGCATCCCGTTCGGCGGGCGTCATCAGTTTGCTGTCGCGGACACCGGCCAGACGTTCCGCGACGGACGGATCCGCAGGAAGGATGACAGCGCCGGCAGTAACCGGCCCCGCCCAGCATCCGCGGCCGGCCTCATCAATGCCGGCAACCAGCGTCAGCCCGGCATTCCAGAGGGGAAGTTCGTAAATGAGTGTAGGAGAAGGAGAGGACATTTCTTATCAGGTAAAAGGTAAAAAGTAAAAGGGAAAAGGTAACCGCATCACGGTTCGTTATCGGTTATCAGCAGGCAGCTTATGCGCTTCGCGGCGTTTTTTTGAGCTTTACGCCGGAAACGATTCACCGGGGACATCGTGTCGAAGGGGCAGTCTTAAGTCGACGGTCGGCAGCCGGATTTCGGCTGCCGACCGCGGGGTTCTTTCATCAATAGGTTTTGGAGACGGAGATGCCCGCCTGGGCGCCGAGGGCAGCAGAGACGATGACCTGGCGGTAGCGATTGTCGACGGATTCACCGGCGGCATAGACACCCGGAACGGAGGTCTGCATATCGGGGCCGACTTTGATGACGTTGTTTTCGATCTCGACCTGGCCTTCAAAGACGTCGGTGACGGTCTTTGTGCCGACAAAGACGAAAACGCCGTCAATGGGCATCAGGCTTTCTTCGCCGGTCTTCACGTTCTTCAGCTTCAGACCGGTGACCTTTTCCTCACCGACGATTTCAGTAACGACGGAGTTCCAGCAGAAGCTGATCTTCGGGTTTTCAAAAGCGCGATCCTGGACGATCTTGTCCGCACGCAGGGCATCCCGGCGGTGAATGATGGTGACCGAGGAGGCAAAGCGGGTCAGGAACTCGGCTTCCTCAACAGCGGAGTTGCCGCCGCCGACCACAGCAACGTTCTTCTTGCGGTAGAAAAAGCCGTCACAGGTGGCGCAGTAAGAGACGCCGCGTCCGGTGAATTCCTTTTCACCCGGGACGTTGAGCGGAAGATGGACTGAGCCCGCGGCAATGATAACGCGTTCGCATTCATAACGGGTGAAGCCGGTCTCGACGATCAGGGGCGTTCCGCTGAAATCGACCTTTTCGACGATATCGGAGACGACCTGTGCGCCGAATTTTTCCGCATGTTCACGGAATTTGTCCATCAGCTCCGAACCGGAGACGGATTCGACAAAGCCGGGATAGTTTTCAATATCGGCAGTCAGGGAAGCCTGTCCGCCGAAGGTATCGCCGGAGAGGACGACCGGCGCGAGTCCGGCCCGCCCGGTGTAGATCGCAGCCGAGAGCCCGGCCGGGCCTGACCCGATGATCAGGACTTTGACATTTTGAACGGATTTTTCTGACATGGTATTCCTCTCAAACGACCGGGATCCGGCGTTTTTTTACAGTGCAGCATGAATAATAAACGGTGAAAAACTGCTGAAGACCGCGCTGCGGTCATTCTTATTTTTAAGGCGGTCCGCAGGGTCACTCGTCATCCCCATTATACATTACTCACCGCGCCCGGAGCACGGATCGGCGTGAAGCATGACTCCGGGATGCGGTTCGATCTTTCAGCCCTGACTCAGGATTCCGGCGCGGGGCCGGAGGCCGGGCCGTTGTACGTGACGGAAAGCATGGTCAGATCGTCGAACTGCTTCGCGCCGTTTACAAACGCATCGACATCATCTTTGACGGTTTTCAGGACGCCTTCCGGATCCTTCGGGGCACGGGAGAGCGCTTCTCCCAGCCGTTCCATGCCATAGAATTTGCCGTCCGGGTCAGCCGCTTCCGGAACGCCGTCGGTATAGACGAAGAGCGCTCCGCCCGGTTCGAGCGTGATCTCATAATCGGTATATTTTGACTTCTCCAGCCCGCCGATCACGAGTCCGTGTTTGTCCCTGAGCATGGTGAAAGGCCCGCCGGGCGTACGGATAAAGGGATATTCATGGCCCGCGTTGGCGCACAGCATCTGCCCGGTCTTCAGGTCCAGGATCCCGAGCCAGACCGTGACGAACATTTTCGTTCGGTTCGAGCTGCAGATCTCACGGTTGACATCCCCGAGGATCTCAGCGGGCGTCCCGCCCCGGCGGGTCCGGGAACGGATCAGGATCATGGTAGACATCATAAAGAGCGCTGCCGGGATTCCTTTATCGGATACGTCCGCAATCACCAGAGCAAGATGGTCATCGTCAATGAGGAAGAAGTCATAATAATCGCCGCCGACCTCCTTGGCCGGGGTCATTGAAGCATAGAGATCGAACTCCGAACGGTCCGGAAAAGCCGGAAAATCATCCGGGAGCATGCTGCGCTGGATCGATTCCGCCGTCCGCAGCTCCGCAGAAACGCGTTCTCGTTCCGCAGTGATGCGGGTGAGATTCTCCGTATAACCGATGATACGGAGCTGCATCTTCCGGGTCTCATGGTAAAGATCGTCGATCTCATCATTCGTACGTTCCGGGACCCGGAGGACCTCCTCCTCGGTCCAGGCGTGCTCCCCGCGGCCGAAATCAGACGCGGACCGCGCCAGATCCTGCAGCGGACGAATGATGATCCGGTGATTCAGGTAAACTGTCAGCAGGATCGCGAGCAGCGTAAGGCTCAGCACATAAACGGCGCTGTTGATGAGGAACTCATGCTGACCTTCGATAATACGGTCCATATCGGTATCGATCTCGACAAAGCCGACTATGTCACCATCGAAAGTCGGATTCAGCGGGAGCCGTGTCGCCAGAAACCAGCCGTCTTTATCCCTGTGGATCACCGGCAGGAACCCTTCATTTTCGATGTGGTTTTCATCGGTCCTGACTGTTCCTTCAACCGATGCGATCGTAAAAAGCGGCTCGGAAGGATCCACGATGTTGTAGGTCACATGGTTTTCCTCATACTGAATGCGGATACCGGTGATATTGAATAAATTCATGCAATCCTGCAGTTGCTCACAGATCATGTCGAAATCCCACCAGAGGCTGAAGGCATTCTCACCGTATTCGTCCTGGAATTCGACCGGAACATCATCCCCCCAGAGCTCAGACTCCGACACATCAATAAGCCCGGATGGCCGGCCTGCCATCCAGTTCCGGATCATTCGCTCGTCGCCTGCCGCTTTGGCCGCATCCCGGACAGCCCGGAATTCATCGGTATGGGTCTGTTTCCAGATGTTCAGGACCACTTCCGGCGTGATCCTGTCCCTTGCCGATTTTGCCGCGCTCACGGCCTGTTCGTAATAATAAGTGTCGACCCTGTTGGCATAGATGCGGTAAGAGATCCAGAGCAGTCCTCCGGAAATCAGCAGGATGATGGACACCAGGATCAGGTTCATCCGGAGGGAAAGGGGAACGCGGGGCTTTTTCCGCTGATTCAGGTTATTTTCGATCGTCATGGTGTTCCTTTCATATCCGGACCCTCAGCTCGTTCAGGCCGGGGATATTCTGGTAATCAATAGACTTCGCGCCTTTGCAGGCCATACGGATAGCGATATTTTTCACCGGTTCATTCAGGCTGAAGATCTGTCTTTGTTTTATCCGTCATAGGCCTGCCTCTGAACCGGCGGAATTTGTGCCGTTCGTACGGATCTTTTTCCGGAGGGTCAAAACATTCCTGCCGTCCCGGTACACATAATCGATCCCGTCCATCGTGTTTTTCACCATGAACAGGCCGAGGCCGCCGATGCGGCGTTTTTTCGCCGGAAGGGTAGTGTCGGGCGTTTCCGCGGAAAGCGGATCAAAGGGCCGGCCATCATCAATAAACGTAAGCAGCACTTCGTTCGGGTCAGCACCCGTTCCGACACGGACGGTCACCGAACCCTTGTCCGTATCCCGGTAAGCGTAACGGACGATATTGGCGAAGATCTCGTCCGCCGCAATATCGATCGCCATCCGGACCGAATGACTGCAATGCATCGCCTCCAGATGTCTGTTGATAAATGACGTCACCTCCGGGAGATAACGCGATTCCGCGGGAACCGTCAGCTCCCGGGCAGACAGAGCGGGCTCTCCGCTGCCGGCCCCGTTCATCCGACGCCCGCAAGGTCCCGGAAGCCTGTCATGCCGGGGGCTTCCGATACGAAATCATTTACATTGTTCTGCTCCATTCCCGGAATGGTGACGCTGTCCGGCCTGGCATCCGGCCGTGCGTTCAGGACGGTGCTGTCTCTGTGGAATTCGATGTTCATCGTGTTTTTCTCCAGTCCGTATTTCCGGCACGGGCATGCTGCGTAAAATGTTCGGGATGCCTTTTGTGAGGCGCCGGAAATTCTCTGTTGCTTTCACAATTATAGCGTTTTTTCCGAAGTGCACCGGACGGGAAGCGGAATACGACAGAATGTCCGGAGGAAAAACATGCCGGAACAGGTTTCTGAAACGGATATCAATTCGTTTGGGGCAGAACGGGAGAACGTATGGTATAATCCCATTTATAAATGCCCTGGTGGCTCAATTGGACAGAGCAAAGCACTCCTAACGCTTAGGTTGTGGGTTCGAGTCCCACCCGGGGTACAAAGTTATCAAATCCGTAAATTTTTGGATTTGATAACTTTTTTTATTTTACTCAGGAAAACTACCCTTTTCAGCTCCGCTAAAACATCAATTTTGTTACACTGATATAATAAGGGTGTTTTACCCTTCAGCAACAAAAAAGTCATATATTGAAATAATTGTCATAACCGGGACATTATTTTCAGTATATTGACTTTTTATTTTATGGAGCAGATTTGAAATTGTACGTCTTTCAACTCCATACATTTTTGTGAGTTGGCCTATCGGATATTCTCCGCGGGGATAAAGATCAATAATTTCTTTTCGTTGTTCATCTATCAGAATCGTTTCTACTATAAGAACTCACTTTATTAGAATTACTAAAATTCTAACACACTAATTCTCCTCATAAAACCCAAAGATATTCGGCTGTACCACAAATAAAAATGTTTGTCAAGGGACAATGTTGTCCGTTTTTTTTATTAACAATATGGCGTAGACTAAAAATAGCTGAACTAATAGAACGTATTTTCTTTGAAAATATTCTGTCTGTCCAGCTATAGAGCACGGTTTTCTCAATAAGGCTATAAGCTTTCTAAAAAAGGTTGGTGCCGCGCGAGTAGTTCGTTTGAGTCATGTTGAAGCAAATTACCTATAGTAGATTTGTCTTTTACTCGCCATTCTTCGAGTAAATTGAGACACTGCGTAATGCAACAATATTTCGTAATGGTTTAGCGTGACTGAGATATCGAAGAAAAATAAGAAGCAATATGATGCAGCTTCATATTGAATGTTATTTGTTTTTGATATAACGAGAGGATTATTTCATAATGGAAGAAAATTTTGCTGTTGGGACAGAATCCCCTGAAGAACAGTCGGAATGGGAAAATATCCAGTTCACGAAAAGTTATGGCGTAGGTATCGATACGCACAGGGATTTTATTCAAGTATGTGTGCTGGTGAAGCACGATGATGAAATCCGCAAGATTGAGCAGAAATTTTATACATCCTGGTGGGAATTGGGTGAAGCCCGAGAATGGATCATTAAGACTATTGAAACAAATATCCATCCTGTGCCGGACGATATTCTGCCATTGCATTATTCAATTGAAAGTACCGGTACCTATCATATCCCGGTCATCAAAGCACTCGGCGGTAAACCTTCAGTTGTGAACCCACTTCTTGCTTCCCCCTCAAGGTGCAAAACGGATGTATTGGATGCTAAGATGCTGGCCCAGCAAAACATGACCGGGCTTTGGCCGGAAAGCTATATTGTGTCTGACGAAGTTCAGGAATTACGCCTGTTGATTGCGCAGCGCAATTATCACAAACAGCAGCAGACAAAAATCTCAAATCAGATAAACAATTATATTCTCCGCTTTGGACATACATTTGGACGTCTCGGATCCGTCACAAAGAGCAAAGTTGTACGACCAATGGTCGAAGATTTGATTGACAACATTGCTGATATGAAGAATCTGTGTCAGACAGGAATACCGGAAGATGTCCGTCCGATGTTTAAGGAGATGTATCACAATTTCGATTTCCATGCAGACGAAGAAAAACGTTATATGGCATTAGCCATCAGCAAAGCCAAAAAAATGAAATGGGAAACTGAAGAAGGTGTATTTGTCGATGGAAATAAATTGATCGAAAATCTTTGCACCGTTCCCGGTGTTGGTGAGACAACAGCTGTCCTTTGGCTTAGTATCATCATAACACCCAGCAGATTTCCTACTTCCAAGGCAATATCGGCATATTGTGGCTTGGACCCATCTCTGAAGGTTTCAGCAGGTAAAGTTACCAGCACTGTCAAACGCGGTGGTAATAAATTATTGCATTATTCGCTGAATCTGTCAGCAAATATTTTGCTTCGTTCCCGAACAGAAAACTTTGGCGTATGGGGATACAACCTCTACAAATCATCCGGAAAATGGAAGAAAGCGTCAAACGCAGTGGGAAGAAAAATTTGCATTGCAATGTATTATGTCAACAAGTTGAATGTGCCCTTCTCCTATGATCATTACCGGTGTTACGAAAAGCGCAATGTTATGAATATCAGCCTGGATGAATTATTTACGCTAATTCCGGATATGAAACGATTTAAAAAAGCTCTGATCAATGCCGGATTTACAAATACGAAAGAAATCGTGGATGAGTATTATGAAGGCAGGCTGAAGGATTATCGTGGGTTGGGCAAAACATTTTACACGATATTGAAAGATTTCATCTTCAATCAGAAAAAATATGACGAAATTTCAGAACAAATACAAGAAAACCAAGGAGGAAAATAATTATGAATTCTGAAAATACCAATGTTATTGATGGTCTGTCCCTGACCGGAACTGTTTCGCAGCGTTCCAAGAAATTCATCGGTGAAGATAAGAAAGAAGTTGTCACTTATCTGATTACCACAAGCAACGGATATTATTTCCTTGATGAATTTCTGCCTCAGAGCTATTACCGAGTAGGCGATCAGATTTCTGTTCCTGTTAATTGTCGGGCGTTTACCAGAAGGAACAATCGCTTGGGTGTGTCATTTACTGTCCGTAAGGATTGCGGCATTACCCTCAGCGGTGAAGATTTCTGATCTGCTGGTTAACGTCTTGGGTTCTTAATAAGACTCACCCGCAACCCATCGATATCGTACCCGCCGTCACAGTTGCGGCGGGTACCTTTTAACGGCATCAATCACATTTTCCCCGACTTCGACCTGTCCTCCCGGGAAGACCCAACCCCCGCGATTTGCTTTCACCATCAGTATCTCGTCATTATCATTAATCACGATACCCGCTGCCGCAATGATATGAGTCGGCATGACCCAAATAGCATTATCCATATGAAAATTGCTCCTGTTTTAACTGAAAATCTCGGTTTTGCAACATCCCGACAAATCCCGATTTGTTTTAGTCATTGTACTATTGCTGACCGGCGCAGTCAGTTATCCTGCTTTTGAAACAAAGGGAGCCACTTCGTAAAGAAGTGCCTCCCTCAGGAACGTTTTTTTCGCTGGTGCGGGAAGTTTTCCTCAGCGGGATGCCTGTTCGCCGAAGCGGACCAGGACGAAACTGTCCTCCGTACGCGCGTCTTCAATGATCTCCGCGATCGTTTCCGCGTCCGGGTCCAGCTTCACGCTGTATCCGTCGCCCTCTGCGTCTGCGAGTTCTTTATATTCCGCTTTGAACTGTTCCCAGCCCTTCGGCTGCAGGATCTCCGCGATATTGATGAGCGACTGATAAGCCAGTTCATCCGTTTCCCCGTATTCGGCCAGCAGGACCGTGAGGCCGTCCGCGTTTCCGTTCGCGATCACCTTGAGCTTTCCGATGTATGCAGCCATGCTGAGGTACTCATCCGTCAGCGGCTCATGATCGAAGGAGGTACGGTCGATCACCATCCGGTCCAGTTCCTTCATCTCATACGGCCCGGCGATGTTGATTTTGTACGTGGACGTTTTGTCCGCTTCGTTGCTCTCCAGAATGAAGCTGTCGTTTTCGATCTCCAGGGTGGTCAGACCGTTGACGTACCCGCGGAGCAGCCCGGGATCCATGCCGAGCTGAACGCCGACCGCCTCCAGTACATTGGTGATGAGCATGGCTGCGGAGAAGTCCTCCTCGGCAGCGGTCAGGGTCAGATAGTCTCCTTCCTCCCTGAACGTCCAGCTGCCGGAAGAATATTCATTGCCGCTGACGGTAATGGTGAACCCGTCATCATTCAGCGTTTCTTCATAGGAAGTTTCCGGAAAGTATTCCAGATAATAGGCTTTGTTTTGGCTGTAGACGGAGTCCTCCGAGAGCAGTGCTTCAAAGATGCCCTTCACCGTGGCGGATGGCTCGGCGGAAACAGCTTGCGGGCATGCAATGGCAAGCCCCAGAAACGTCAGTATCATCAGCATCGTGATTTTTTTCATCGTTTTGTCCTTTCTTCTGTTCATATCCGTCAGAGCGGAACGCTGCTGTCCGTTTTGCGGTATATCAGTTTTATCCGGATCTATTTGAATTATAATTATAAACTGTACACTGATCCCATTTGAAAGGAGCGGTATTCCCATGCCTTATTTGAAAATACTCTCTGATTTTTTGTTTGGCGGCTCGTCACTCATCTATATCATTCCAACCGTGCTGACCATCATCGGGCTGTTTCCGCTGTTCCGCAAATCCGGTGTCTCCGGCTGGTGGGCATTTTGTCCCTGGGCAAGAGAATACTGGCTGGGCAGATGTGCGGGAAAGGAGCCTGAAGGCAGGATCGTTTCGGTCGGGGCGTTTCTTTCATTCCTGATCACGGCCGCAGCGGAACTGATCAGCGCGAAGTTTCTTGAAACTCACGAAAACCAAATATTGCTCATATCGGTCCTGGTACTCGTTTTCCGGATCATCATTGTCGTGTATGAGATCCAGATCTATACCGGTCTGTGTGAGGTGTACGGTGCGAGAAAACGATGGCTGATCCTCTGGATCTTTGCGGACTGGATCCCGGCGCTGATCTGGGGCTTTTCAAAGCAATATCAGCCCATGTGGCAGGTGGATGATTTCCGGAACAGTGCGGTTTCCCATGTTTCCGGCAGCAATATCGAGGATATCGGTGAGGGGCTGACCGTAAATCTCAAAGAGCGGTCCGTAACGGAGTTTTTCCAGAAAAAGGTGCTTCTGCGGGATATCCATATGAATATCAAACCGGGGCGCCTGGTGATGCTGCTCGGCGGTTCCGGCGCGGGGAAAACGACTTACCTGAATGCGATCAACGGGTATGAAAAGGCAGACGCCAAAGTCATGCTGAACGGACGGGATGTTTATGAGGAATACGCAAAGATGCAGTTCGAGATCGGTTTTGTCCCGCAGTCGGACTTAATGCGCGGCAAGGATACCGCCTATAATACACTGCTGGATTATGCGCTGATGCGTCTGCCGAGCGATTTCTCCATGCAGGACCGCAGGGACCGTGTAGAAGAGGCGCTGAAGGTCTTCGGTCTGGCTCCGGCCCGGAATACGCTTGTGGAAAAGATGTCCGGCGGTCAGCGCAAAAGACTCTCGATCGCGATGGAATACCTTTCCAACCCCTATCTTTTCATTCTGGATGAACCGGACTCCGGCCTCGACGGTGTGATGGCGCGCGAATTGTTCATTCAGCTGCGGAAGGCCTCGGATACCGGCCGGATCGTACTGGTGATCACCCACACGCCGGACCGTGTGATCGATCTGTTTGATGACATCATCATCCTGGCTAAAGATTCCACCCGGACCGGTCGTCTGGCATTCTACGGGACGGTCGAAGAATGCCGGAAATTCTTCGGGAAGGACCGGATGGAAGAGATCGTCAAGTGTATCAACCAGGTCGAGGAAGGCGGTGAGGGCCGCGCGGATGAATTCATTATGAAGTACGCGGAGGTGCAGCATGTCTGAAGCAGCCACAGCAGTCAATAAAGCTCCTGCCCGTCAGCGGAAACTCCCTTATCCGGGCCGTCCCGCCCAGGCGCTGATCTATATCGGCAAATTCCTGCGGATGTTTGTTTATCAGGCAGACTGGAAGGTGCTGCCGATGGCGGCGCTGATCGCCGGTGTCGTCTCCATGGTGGTCCATCGGGATTTCTTCGTGACGATGGAAGGAACGCTGAAAGGTGCGCTGGCGCTGACCTGTCTTTCCATCTGGAACGGCTGTTTTAACTCCATTCAGGTCGTCTGCCGGGAACGTGAGATCATCAAGCGCGAGCACCGTGCCGGGATGCATATCACGGCTTATATCTTCGCGCATATGGTCTATCAGGCGCTGCTGTGCCTTGCGCAGACGGTGATCACACTCTATGTCTGCAAGACCACCGGGATCAAATTCCCTCAGGAGGGGCTCATCACACCCTGGCTGATCGTTGATATCGGCATCACGATCTTCCTGATGACCTATGCTGCCGATATGCTTTCTCTGTGGATCTCCTGCATGACGCGTTCCACAACGACCGCGATGACGATCATGCCGTTCGTGCTGATCTTCCAGCTCGTTTTCTCCGGCGGTATCTTTGCCCTGCCGAACTGGGCCGAGAAACTGGCACCGCTTTCCATCTCTAATTATGGGATGAAATGTATCGCCGCGCAGTCGGACTATAATTCGAGAGAGCTGGTCACCGGCTGGAACTCTCTGGTGAAGCTCGAAAATCAGGAGGTCAACGCTGTGGTGACGCTCGGGCAGGTCCTGGACTTCCTGCAGGATGAGGGCAATGAACTGGTCCGTGACCTCCGCGGAAAACAGATCGAGATCCCCGGTCCGGAAGAAGTCCTCGGCATGCTGTCTCAGGAGCCGGATGCCGCTGCCGCCCTCGGCCTTCCCCCCGAGGTCAGCGATCTGGCCGGAAGGGTCCTTCAGGCCCTCGAAGAACAGCAGGATCCTGCCGCTCCGCCGGTCCCGGCCGAACCGCAGACCGTCACTGTCGGCGAACTGGTCGATATGGCGGCTGAAAATCCTGTTATTCAGAAACAGCGGGATAAGCAGTATGAGATCCATACGACGGTCGGAAAGCTGATCGATATGGTCGGCAGGGAGAAACTGGAGAATTATGTCCAGGAACAGACCCGGATCTCCAATTACAATGAGAATTACAAAAACGATAAGGGGACCATTGAGAAATACTGGCTGCACATCGGAAAATTCGTCGTGCTCTTCGCCGTACTCGCCGTCATTTTCCTGGAGTTCGTGGATAAAGACAAGCGCTGAACAAAGCGTAAACCAAAACGGCAGGACCGCCCGGACCTGCCGTTTTTTGTGAAAGAAAACCCCGCTATGGCTGATATGTACCCTTCTTACCGGTTTGTCCAATAAAGAGGGTACATTTTTTTTGTTTCTTCCTCTTTAAAAGTTCATTAGCTTCACCCTTCACACTTCCCCCTGCTCCCGAAGCGCGGCGCTGATGAAGCCGCGGAAAAGCGGGTGCGGTTTGTTTGGGCGGCTCTTGAACTCCGGATGGAACTGGACGCCGACGAAAAACGGATGGCCTGCGATCTCCACCGTTTCCACAATGCTGCCGTCGGGGCTGGTCCCGCTGAGCACCAGTCCGGCTTCTGCGAGATCCTTTCGGAAAAGATTATTGAACTCATAGCGGTGGCGGTGGCGTTCGGAGATGAGGGCCTTGCCGTAACAGCGTTCCATTTGGGTGCCGGGAACAATGGCACAGGGGCAGGCACCGAGCCGCAGGGTGCCGCCTTTTGCAACGCTGTCGTTCTGATCCGGCAGAAAGTCGATGACTTTATGAGCGGACGCGGGATCAAACTCACCGGAGTTCGCGTCCACAAAGCCACAGACATCTCTGGCAAATTCAATGACAGCGATCTGCATTCCGAGACACAGCCCGAGGTAGGGGATCCGGCGTTCCCGTGCGTACCGTGCGGCCGTGACCATGCCCTCGATCCCGCGGCTGCCGAAGCCGCCCGGTACGATGATGCCGCTGCAGGAGGATAGCAGTTCCACCACGGTCTGAGCTGTAATGGTCTCACTGTCGATCCAGCGGATATTTACCACCGCTCCAAGCGCATAGGCGGCATGCCGCAGCGCTTCGGCTACCGAAAGATAAGCATCGTGCAGCTGGACGTATTTCCCGACGAGGGCGACAGTCACCTGTTTTTCCGCGGTTTTCACCCGTTCCACCATGTCTTTCCAATCTTTCAGATCCGGGGCGGGCGTGCTGAGCCCGAGTTCCCGGCAGACGATCCCTGAAAAGTGCTGGCTTTCCAGCATCAGCGGGGCTTCGTAGAGGACCGGAAGCGTCCGGTTCTCAATCACACAGTCCGGACGTACGTTGCAGAACATGGCGATCTTCTGAAGGATCTGCGGTTCCAGCGCTTCGTTGCAGCGCAGTACAATGATATCCGGATGGATCCCCATCCCCTGCAGTTCTTTGACGGAATGCTGTGTCGGTTTGGATTTGTGTTCGCCGCTTCCCTGCAGATAGGGGACCAGGGTGACATGGATGAAGAGGCTGTTCCCGCGGCCCTGTTCCAGTCCGACCTGGCGGATCGCTTCCAGAAACGGCTGACTTTCGATATCCCCGGTGGTGCCGCCGATCTCCGTGATCACAACGTCCGCCCCGGTCTTTTTCCCGACCGCGTAGATGAAATCTTTGATCTCGTTTGTGATGTGCGGGATCACTTGAACCGTTTCCCCGAGATATTCCCCACGCCGTTCCTTGTTCAGCACGTTCCAGTAGACCTTCCCGGTCGTCAGGTTCGAGAATTTGTTCAGGTCTTCATCGATGAACCGTTCATAATGGCCCAGGTCCAGGTCGGTTTCGGCCCCGTCCTCGGTGACGTAGACCTCTCCGTGCTGGTAAGGACTCATCGTTCCCGGGTCGACGTTGATATAGGGATCCAGTTTCTGCGCCGCGACCTTCAGCCCGCGGGCTTTGAGCAGCCTCCCCAGTGATGCGGCGGTGATCCCTTTCCCGAGACCGGAAACGACCCCTCCCGTAACGAAAATGTATTTGCTCATGTGACCGAACCTCTCTTTCGTGTAAATGCTGCGCTATTTTCCGCTGTCGCCGTAATTGGAAAGCACCCGGGCCGAAGGATCGCTGACACGGCAGCCTTCCCAGTCCGGGTTCGGCATCCAGAAGCCGGCGATCATTTCCGCCTGTCCGGGATAATACTTCTCAAAGATCTCCCGGTAGAGCAGGGACTCTTTCGTGAACGGACGCGCGTATTCATATGCCATGCGGCGTTTCTCAAATTCTTCATCGGTGTACCGGGTGGCCGCGTATTCCTTCAGATAATCCACCATGGAGTGGCCGACCGCATCCGAAAAAGCAGCCTTTTCCCGCCAGAGGATCTCATCGGGGAGAAGTCCCTGCCCCTCAAAGGCGTGCCGCAGCAGGTATTTCCCCTTCCCGTATCGGTTCAGCTTCAGCTCCGGATCCACGGCCATCACATAGCGGACAAAATCCAGGTCTCCGAAGGGAACCCTGGCTTCCAGGGAGTTCACGGAAATGCAGCGGTCTGCCCGCAGCACGTCATACATATGCAGTTCCCGGATGCGCTTCTGAGCCTCTTCCTGAAATGCCCGGGCGGAAGGGGCAAAATCCGTGTACTTATATCCGAACAGTTCGTCGGAGATCTCACCGGTCAGCAGCACGCGGATATCCGTCTGTTCATGGATCGCTTTGCAGACCAGGTACATTCCCATGCTGGCCCGGATCGTTGTGATGTCCCAGGTACCAAGCAGTTCTATGACGGTTTCAAGGGAAGCAGTCACGTCATCCGGCGTCATGAAGACTTCTGTGTGGCGGCTGCCGATAAAGTCCGCGGTCTCCTGTGCGTATTTCAGGTCGATGGCATCTTTCCGCATGCCGATGGCGAAGGTTTCGATCGGCACGGGTGTCTCTTTTGCTGCGATCGCGCAGACCAGAGAGGAATCCAGACCGCCGGAAAGCAGGAAGCCGACTTTGGCATCGGCCACAAGACGTTTCCGGACGCCTTCGGTCAGTTTTTCCCGGATCGTCCGGCAGACTGTTTCCCGGTCGTCTGTGGAAACCTTATCTACAGTGGCAATGTCGCAGTAACGGGTAAACCGGCCGTTCCTGCAGTAACAGCCGGGCGGGAAGGGCAGGATCTTTTCACAAAGTCCGGTCAGGTTTTTCGGTTCACTGGCAAAGATGATCACACCCTGAGCGTCATATCCGTAATACAGCGGGCGGATCCCGATCGGGTCCCGGGCCGCGATGAAGGTCCCGGAAGCGCCGTCGTAAAGGATCATGGCGAACTCCGCGTCCAGCATGCTGAACATTTCCGTCCCGTATTCAAAGTAAAGCGGGAGGATGATCTCGCAGTCGCTGCCACTTTGAAAGGTATATCCGCGTTCCCGCAGCTGTTCCCGCTGCTTTTCAAAACCGTACAGTTCGCCGTTGCAGACGGCATAGCTGCCGTTCAGTTCGAAAGGCTGCATCCCTTCCGGGTGCAGTCCCATGATGGAGAGCCGGTGGAATGCCAGGATCCCCTGTCCGGTATCAATGAACCGGCTGTCGTCCGGTCCGCGGGAGATCGTCCGGGAAAATCCCTGCTCGAACGCTTCCCAATCGGTGCATTTGCCGCAGTATCCCATGATCGAACACATATGCGGCCTCCTTTCTGAACACATTTTCATTTCGTCCCGAACAGCAGGTCCGCATAGGTCGGGAACGGCCAGTAACGTTTCGCTGTCATCGTTTCTGCGGTATCGCACGGGATCCGCAGTTCGCACATCTTCGGCAGCACCGTATCCCGGATCCGTTCGGCTTCCTCAATGGTACCGCCGGCCTGATCCAGATCCAGCACGGCTTTTTCAAGGTCTGCAGTTCTTTCCGTGATCTCGTCCAGCAGCGCCGAAAGCTTTTTCACCAGTTCCGTTTCATATCTGCAGGGGATCTCCGCGGAGACTGCTTTCTTTGCTTCCGCGGACCGGGCAATATCGGCCGAGTAAGCTTCCACCGCGGGAGCGATCAAGGTCTTTGCCATATCGGTCATGGTCCTGGCTTCGATGATGACGGATTTGCAGTAATTTTCCAGCATGATCTCGCATCTGGATCTCAGTTCGGCTTCGGAGAATACGCCGTGAGCGGTCAGCATCCGGACATTTTTCGGATCCAGCAGATGCGGCATACAGTCCGCTGTTGTCCGGTAGTTCAGCAGGCCGCGGACTTCTGTAGCCTCCCGGATCCAGGATCCGTCGTAACCGTTTCCGTTGAAGATGATGCGTTTGTGGTCACGGATGGTCTTTCGGATCATTTCATGCAGCGCTGTCTCAAAATCTCCGGCGTTTTCCAGCCGATCCGCATAGATCTTCAGGCTTTCCGCGACGGCGCTGTTCAGCATGATGTTCGCACAGGCGATGCTGTTGGAGGAACCGAGCATGCGGAATTCGAATTTATTTCCGGTGAAAGCAAAAGGCGAAGTGCGGTTGCGGTCGGTGGTGTCACGGCTGAATTTCGGCAAAACGTCTGATCCGAGTTTGATCATGGTCCGTTCCGTGCCGTTGTACGGCGTATCGTTTTCAATGGCTTCCAGCACGGCACTGAGTTCGTCGCCGAGAAAAATGGAGATCACGGCCGGAGGGGCTTCGTTGGCCCCGAGACGGTGGTCATTGCCGGCCGTTGCCACGGAGAGCCGGAGCAGATCCTGATAATCATCCACGGCTTTGATCACGGCACACAGGAAAAGCAGAAACTGGGCATTCTCATAGGGCGTCTCCCCCGGCGAAAGCAGGTTTTGACCGTCATCGGTCGCGATCGACCAGTTGTTATGTTTCCCGCTGCCGTTGACGCCGGCAAAGGGCTTTTCATGCAGCAGACAGACCAGCCCGTGTTTTATGGCGACCTTCTGCATGATCTCCATTGTCAGCTGGTTGTGGTCGGTAGCGATATTGGTCGTGGTGTAGATCGGAGCCAGTTCATGCTGGGAGGGCGCGACCTCGTTGTGTTCGGTCTTCGCCAGGATCCCCAGCTTCCACAGTTCCTCATTCAGTTCTTCCATGAAAGAGGCCACGACCGGTTTGATCACGCCGAAGTAATGGTCATCCAGCTCCTGACCTTTCGGGGGCTTTGCCCCGAACAGTGTGCGCCCGGTGAAGCGGAGGTCCGGACGCCGGTCATACAGATCCTTCGGAATAAGAAAATATTCCTGCTCCGGTCCGACGGATGAGACCACCCGTTTGGCTGTGGTGTTCCCGAACAGACGCAGGATGCGCAGCGCCTGCCGGTTCAGGGCATCCATGGAGCGCAGCAGCGGGGTCTTTTTGTCCAGTGCGTCCCCGCTGTAGGAACAGAACGCTGTCGGGATGCAGAGCGTTTTCCCCTTGATGAAAGCGTATGAGGTCGGGTCCCAGGCCGTATATCCGCGCGCTTCAAATGTCGCGCGCAGTCCGCCGCTCGGGAAGGAAGACGCATCCGGTTCGCCCTGGATCAGTTCTTTCCCGGAAAACTCATTGATCACACCCCCGTCTGGAGATTTTGTGATAAAGCTTTCGTGCTTCTCGGCTGTAATGCCGGTCAGCGGCTGGAACCAGTGCGTGAAATGGGTCGCACCGTGTTCGACGGCCCAGTTTTTCATTGCTTCAGCTGCCGCGTTTGCGACTTTGAGGTCCAGGTTTTTCCCTTCATCGATCGTTTTTCTCAGCGAACTGTAGATATCCGCCGGAAGTTTGGCGCGCATCATCCGGTCATCAAAAACCAGACTTCCAAAATAATCAGAGACTGTAGCCATGGTGAATAACTCCTTCGGGCTGTAAAATGAAAAAAAGGCAAAGACGTCCAAACGGAAAGACGCCTTTGCCTTTACGGATCATAATAAAAATAGAGACGTTTGAGCCTCATTGCTCAAAGACGTCTCTGCCTCAATGCACGTTATTCTACTCCGCGTTTTTTTTGATGTCAACAAATTTGTGACATTTTATTTCTGTCATAAAATCCCCCCTGATCATCGGGTTGTGGTATAAAAAAAGCATCCTTTTTTGTGAATGATCAGCCTATAAGCGGTCTGCCGGCCGCTGCAAAGCCGGATGCGGCCGTCGTGCGGTGATTTGCGGTATATGCGGGACACTCGGGAGGTTTGTATGAATTATTCTGAAGATGAAGTTATTCAGTATGCCGGGGAAGAAGACGTAAAGTTTATCCGTCTTGTATTCTGCGACGTTTTTGGAAAACAGAAAAATATTTCGATCATGCCCGGTGAACTTTCCAGAGCATTCGGTTACGGCATCGCTTTCGACGCCTCCGCGATTTCCGGTTTTGGGGATGAGGCACACAGCGATCTCCTGCTGCACCCCGAACCCGGAACACTGAAACCGCTTCCCTGGCGTCCCGAAAACGGCCGGGTCGTGCAGATGTTCGCAAATATTACCTATCCGGACGGAACGCCTTTCGAGTGTGATACCAGGAACCTGACCCGCATTGCCATGGACGATGCCAAAAAAGCCGGTGTCGAATTTTCTTTCGGCGCCGAGCAGGAGTTTTATCTGTTCATGCAGGATGAAAAGGGAGCGCCGACAAAGATCCCTTATGATCAGGCGGGATACATGGATATCGCTCCGGACGATAAGGGCGAAAACATTCGCAGGGAGATCTGTCTGACGCTGGAGCAGATGGGCATTCATCCGGAAAGCTCCCATCATGAAGAAGGTCCGGGCCAGAATGAGATCGATTTCCGCTATTCGGATGCGCTTTCGGCTGCCGACAACACCATGATCTTTCAGCGGGTGGCGCGGACCGTTGCCAACCGGAACGGGCTGACCGCCGATTTTTCACCGAAACCGATCGGGAATGCCCCGGGCAGCGGCTTTCACATCAATATGTCGCTGCGTCCTTTCGAAAACGATGAGATGTTTCGGCAGATGATCGCCGGGATCCTCGAAAACGTCCGTTCGATGACGGCTTTTCTGAACCCGACGGAAAATTCATATCGCCGTCTGGGACAGAACAAAGCGCCCGGATATATCTCATGGTCTGCTGAAAACCGTTCCCAGCTGGTCCGTATCCCCGCAGCTGTCGGAGAATACCGCCGCGCGGAACTGCGGTCGCCGGATCCGGCCGCAAACCCGTATATTGCCTTTTCCCTGATGATCTATGCCGGCCTCGACGGGATCAGACGCCGGCTGACACTGCCGGAGCCGGCCAACGTCAACCTTTTCCGTGCGGATGCGGATACGCTGGAAAAGTTCCGGAAGCTGCCTGCCGATATCCGGAATGCCAGAAAACTCGCCCTGGAAAGCGGGTTTATCCGTGAACATGTTCCCGCAAGGATCCTGGATATCTATTGCGGCCGGTAAAAGATCCGAACTGTTTGGAAATACCGGAAAATGGGTTTGCAGCAGCAGCTCTACAGTGTCCTCGTTGTTTCAGCGTCTGAGAATTTCAACAGTGCGCTTCTGTCCCTGCTGCCTGTTTCCCTCTGCGGTCCGATCCGCTGTGTCGGTGCGGTCAGCGCTGCAAGAAGGCTGCTGAATGAACGGGATTTTGACCTCGTGATCATTAATTCGCCGTTGACCGATGATGTGGGAGCCGGTTTTGCCGTTGACCTCTGCAATACGGACGGGACCGTTCCGCTGTTTATTGCCAGAGCCGATATTCTCGAAGGACTGCGGGGAAAATTTATCAGCGCGGGTGTTTTCGCGGTCCCGAAACCGCTTCCGCAGCAGTCTGTCACCCTGGCTCTGGAGTGGATGATGAGCGCACGGGAACGGCTGCGCAGGGCTGAGACCAAAACGCTTTCTGTCGAAGAAAAAATGGCGGAGATCCGTCTGGTGAACCGGGCAAAATGGCTGCTGATCACCGAACTGAAAATGGACGAAGCGCAGGCGCATCGCTTTATCGAAAAGCGGGCCATGGACCGCTGTATCTCCCGCCGTGCGGTGGCTGAAGAGATCATCAAAACATATTCCTGAACCGGTTCCGCGCCCGCTGCCGGCCATCTCTCCGGATGATGCCGGCCCCGAACTGCAGCACCTTTTTTTCATATTCTCTTGACAGGTTCGCAGCTCGGTGCTAATTTAAAACAAACAAGGCAAAGATGTCATGTAATGTGATTTCTTTGCCTTTTTTTATTGAATCCAGCAGAAACGGGAGGATAAAACCATGCGTGATCCCCATTATCCGCTCTGGCGGTCTGAATTTGAACATGAATCCTGCGGGGTCGGGTCGATCGTCGATCTCAGCGGGCGGGCGACCCATCGAACAGTTGATCAGGCGCTGACCATTGTTGAACGACTGGCGCACCGTGCAGGCAGTGACGCACTGGGTACGACCGGTGATGGTGTCGGCATCATGACCGGTTTGCCGCATGAGCTGTTCATGACCTGGGCACGGGAAGAAGGGATCCCGCTGGGAGATCCCGGCAGTTATGGCGTCGGGATGTTCTTTCTGCCGGAAGATGAAGTGGGTGCACGAAACGCTGAAAAGATTTTTGACCAGCTGGCTGTTTCAGAGGGGATCCGGGTCCTGGGATGGCGCAATGTCCCCTGCCATCCGGCCCAGCTGGGAGCCGGCGCAAGACGGACCATGCCCCGTATCCGTCAGTGCTTTCTTAAACGTCCGGAAAAAGTTCCTGCCGGTATTGACTTCGACCGCAGGCTCTATATCCTCCGGCGGCTGTTTGAAAAACAGGATACGGATACCTATATCTGCTCGCTTTCCTGCCGGACGATCGTGTATAAGGGAATGATGCTCGTTTCTCAGCTGCGCTCCTTTTATGATGACCTGCAGGATGTCCGCTACGTTTCGCGGATGGCCATGGTCCACTCGCGTTTTTCAACTAATACCTTTCCGAGCTGGTCCAAGGCCCATCCGCAGCGGATGCTGCTTCATAACGGCGAGATCAACACGATTCGGGGCAACCATGACCGCATGAAGGCGCGGGAAGAGACCATGCATTCCCTTATCATGGATGAGGTTTCAATGAAACGGGTCCTGCCGGTGGTCGATCAGGACGGCAGTGATTCACAGATGCTGGACAATACGCTGGAATTTCTCGCGATGAACGGGTTCCCGTTGCCGCTGGCCGGCATGATCCTCATTCCGGAGCCCTGGCAGGGACATCCGAAAACACCCTGGCAGGATCTTTACCGTTATTATTCCACGATGATGGAACCCTGGGACGGACCGGCTGCGGTCCTGTATTCCGACGGGGACTGTGTCTGCGCGTCTCTGGACCGGAACGGCCTGCGTCCGCTCCGCTGCGCACTGACCGATGATGACCGGCTGATCCTTTCTTCTGAGGCGGGAGTGCTGTTCGAAGAAAACGCGCATATCCGCAAGCGCTGGAAGCTGAAGGCCGGTGATGTGCTTATGGCGGATCTGCGGACAGGTGAACTGCTGGAAAGCGAAACGCTGAAGACCCGTTTTGCCGCAGCCCATCCTTACAGCGAATGGGTCGGGAAGATCATCCGCCCGGATGACCTACCGAAAGCGGATCCGGTCCCTGAAGCCGGTGAGACCCTGCGGCTTTGTCAGGCATTCGGGTATGCTCATGAAGATATCCGGGATATCCTGCTGCCGATGGCTGAAAACGGGACCGAACCGATCGTTTCCATGGGCGCCGACGAGCCGCTGGCTGTTTTTTCCAAAGCGCATCCCTCTCTGTACGATTACTTCAAACAGCGTTTCGCGCAGGTGACGAACCCGCCGATTGATGCGCTGCGGGAAAAATGCAAGACGGACTGTTCGGTTTATATTGCGGATGACGGCAACCTGCTCGCCGCCGACGGGGAAAACTGCAATGTCATAGAGTTGCCATCCCCGGTCCTTACCGAAGTGGATCTGGCCCGGATCCGGGCGATCGATCATCCGGCATATCATGTCAGAACGGTATCGCTCCTCTATCCGGCCGGGCGGCGCCTTCGGAATGCATTAAAGGACTTTTTTGAGCGCTGTGATGAGGCCTGCCGGGACGGGATCAATATCCTGATCCTTTCCGACCGCGGTGTGGATGAAGGGCATCTTGCGATCCCGTCACTGCTTGCGGTCTCCGCATTGGAACAGCATCTGATCCTGATCAAAAAGCGGACTGCCGTTTCCGTTATCCTTGAAAGCGGTGAACCGCGGGATGTTCACCAGCTTTCCATGCTGATCTCCTTCGGTGCACGGGCTGTTGACCCGTACCTCGCACATGCGTGTATCCGTGAGCATTTCTCAGATGCTCCGGAAGAAGCGGTCCTCCGATATGACCGGGCGCTGACTGCGGGAATGCTGAAAACCGCCTCCAAAATGGGCGTTTCCACGCTGCAGGCTTATCAGAGCGCCCAGCTTTTTGAGGCGATTGGGCTGGACCTGCAGTTCGCCGAGCGGTATTTTACGAACACGCCCGCCCTGCTGGGCGGAAAGGATCTTTCCGATATTGAGGCTGAAAACCGCAGGCATCATGATTCGGCCTTTAAAGATCCGGTGAGCGCCGGGCCGGTCAAAGTCGGACGGCATAAACAGACGGCGGGTGAAGGCGCGGAGGAACACCTGTATTCTCCGAAAGTCATACGAATGCTTCAGCAGGCGGTATGGACAAATGACCGCGGACTGTTTGATGAATATTCTTCACTGATCGCGGATGAAGGCCCGGTCACGATTCGTTCCTGCCTGGATTTCCGCTATGATCTGTGCGATCAGGTTCCCCCGGAAGAGGTCGAAAGTGAAGCGCAGATCGTTCGGCGGTTCAGGACCGGGGCGATGTCCTATGGGTCCATTTCCCGTGAAGCCCATGAATGTATCGCCGCGGCCATGAACCATCTGGGCGGAAAGAGCAACAGCGGGGAAGGCGGTGAGGATCCTGTCCGTTTCGGGACTGAGCTGAACTCCGCCATCAAACAGGTCGCTTCCGCACGCTTCGGCGTCACCCGTGATTATCTGCTTTCCGCCGAAGAGATCCAGATCAAAATGGGTCAGGGGGCCAAGCCCGGGGAAGGAGGACATCTGCCGGCTGCCAAGGTCACCGACAGCATCGCGGCAACACGCTGCTCCGTTCCGGGTATTTCACTGATCTCCCCTCCGCCGCATCATGATATTTATTCGATCGAGGACCTGGCTGAGCTGATCTATGATCTGCAGTGCGCCAATGAAAAAGCAAAAATCACCGTCAAGCTGGTCTCTACTGCCGGCGTCGGGACGATCGCAAGCGGGGTCGCAAAGGCCGGTGCGGGCGGGATCCTGATCTCCGGCGGTGAGGGCGGTACCGGAGCGGCCCCGATGAGCAGTGTCCATCATACCGGGCTGCCGTGGGAGATCGGACTGGCGGAAACGCATCAGGTCCTGTGCCGAAACAGGCTGCGCCAGAAAGTCACGCTGGAAACAGACGGCAAGCTGATGACAGGCCATGATGTGGCGGTAGCACTGCTGCTGGGGGCGGAAGAGTTCGGATTTTCGACTGCTCCGCTGGTGGCGCTGGGCTGCAGGATGGCGCGCGTATGTCACCTGGGGACCTGCCCGTACGGGATCGCCACACAGGACCCGGAACTGCGCAGCCGCTTTAAAGGGAAACCGGAATATGTGGAGCGCTTTATGCTATTCATTGCCGGGCAGCTGCGGGAGATCATGGCAAAGCTCGGTGCCCGGACCGTGGATGAACTGGTCGGCCGGAGCGATCTGCTGGTGGTAAAGAAAAACTGCGGAACAGATCTGTCGGATCTGATCGGTTTTTCCATGAACGTCCATTGTCAGCCGGGATCCGTGCACGACTTTGCGCTTCGGGAAAGGACCGATGTCCGCCTGATCCGGGACCATGTACATCTCACGACGGCAGACCGGGCTTTCGGGACGATGCTCTCCGGTCAGCGGAGCATTCAGGCTCAGGGTTGCGGCGGGCAGTCTTTTGGTGCCTTTCTCCAAAAGGGGCAGCAGATCACGCTTTTCGGGGTGGCGAACGATCATCTCGGGAAGGGACTGTCCGGCGGGGTGCTGGCAGTTTGTCCGCCTGCTGATTCGCTGTGGAAACGGGATGATGTGCTGATCGGGAATGTCGCGCTTTACGGTGCAGTCTCGGGAAATGCCTTTATCGCGGGAAGGGCGGGGGAACGGTTTGCCGTCCGGAATTCCGGCGCCTGTGCGGTCGTTGAGGGCGTCGGGGATCACGGATGTGAATATATGACCGGCGGCCGTGTGCTGGTGCTTGGCCCGGTCGGGGAAAACTTCGGCGCCGGAATGTCGGGCGGTATCGCCTGGGTCCTGGATGAGGACGGTACGCTGGAAAGCCGGATCAATCCGGACATTGTCCGCGTTCGTGAAGTTTCTGAAAAACAAGTGACGGAGCTGCGGCATCTGCTGGAACTGCATGTAAAATTCACAAATTCGGT
This sequence comes from uncultured Chloroflexota bacterium, assembly GCA_902795255.1. Next base: position 16,253 of record CADBKS010000003.1, on the reverse strand, counting down.
TTTCGCAAAAGATATTCTGGCGGCGTTCAGAATGTGGCTGCCGGTGTTCAAAACCGTTGTTTCGGATGAGTATCTGGCTTATATGGAAAGGCGGCATGTGTGAACGGAAAAATTTCTGGCTGCCGTGAAAAAAGAATGAATTCGTGCTGTGAAAAGCATTTGACGCGCGCGCGGAAGTATAATACTGGAGTGATTCAGAAAGATACGAAAAAACTCATAAGGAGAATACGATGTGCGGAATTGTAGGTTATACCGGCACCCGGGATGCGGCTCCGATCCTGCTGGACGGTCTTTCGAAGCTCGAATACCGCGGATATGACTCCGCAGGGCTTGCGGTCCGCAGCGGTTCGGATCTGGCGAAAGTGGTCAAGGCGACCGGGAAACTGAGGAACCTTGCAGAAAAAACGGATAACGGACGTGCTCTTCCGGGAAAGTGCGGGATCGGACACACCCGCTGGGCGACACACGGCGAACCGAATCAGATCAACGCGCATCCCCATGTCAGCGGTAACGCGTCCGGATCGGCATCCGGTCCGGTGGAGTCGGAAGTCGTCGGTGTCCACAACGGCATCATTGAAAATTACGAGGAACTGAAGCTGAAGCTGCTGAATCACGGGTACCGTTTCTACAGCGGGACGGATACGGAAGTGGTCATCAAGCTGGTGGATTACTATTATAAAAAATATAAGATCGGGCCGGTCGACGCGATCAACCGTATGATGGTCCGTGTCCGCGGCAGCTATGCCCTGGCACTGATGTTCAGAGATTTCCCCGGCGAGATCTATGCGGCGCGGAAAGATTCCCCGATGATCATCGGGGTCTCGGAGGGAGAATCCTACCTCGCATCCGATGTGCCCGCGATCCTGAAATATACCCGGAACGTGTACTATATCGGGAATCAGGAATGTGCCCGGATCGTCCCGGGGGCGGTAACCTTCTTTGACCTGAACGGGGATGAGATCCAAAAGGAAACCACGGAGATCACCTGGGACGCGGGGGCCGCGGAAAAAGGCGGCTTTGAGCATTTCATGATCAAGGAGATCCATGAACAGCCCAAAGCGGTGCGCGATACGCTGAACAGCATCATCAAAAGCGGCCGGATCGACCTCAGCGCGGCAGGCCTTGACGAAGAAACGCTCCGGTCGGTCTCATCCGTATATATTGCCGCGTGCGGGTCTGCCTGGCATGTGGGCATGGCCGCCCAGTACGTGATCGAGGATCTGGCGGAAGTCCCGGTGCGGGTGGAGCTGGCTTCGGAATTCCGCTACCGGAAGCTGCTGCCGCAGAAAGATGCCCTCCTGATCGTGATCTCCCAGTCCGGTGAGACCGCGGACAGTCTGGCGGCACTGCGGCGGGCGAAAGAACTGGGCATCCGGACACTGGCAGTCGTCAATGTGATCGGATCAACGATCGCCCGGGAAGCCGATATGGTGCTTTATACGGTCGCCGGTCCGGAGATCGCTGTGGCCACGACCAAGGCATACAGTGCCCAGCTGGCCGCGATGTACTGTTTTGCCGTACAGCTCGCGCTCACCCGCGGAAAGATCAGCCCGGAGGGATATGAGCGGCTGATCACCGAGCTGGACGCACTGCCGGACAAAATGGCGCGGGTCCTTGAGGACAAGGAAAGGATCCAGTGGTTCTCCGCGAAATATGCCAATGCCCGTGACATCTTCTTCATCGGCCGCGGGCTGGATTACGCGGTCAGTCTGGAGGGCAGCCTGAAAATGAAGGAGATCTCCTACATCCATTCGGAAGCTTATGCCGCGGGAGAACTGAAGCACGGGACCATCAGCCTGGTGGAGAACAATACGCTGGTCATCGGTGTGCTGACCCAGAAAGAACTGATCGAAAAGACGGTCAGCAATATGGCCGAATGCAAAGCCAGAGGTGCCTACCTGATGGGTGTCACCGCTTTCGGCAATTACAGCGTGGAAGACGCGGTGAATTTTACCATTTACGTACCGAAGACGGATCCGCATTTCGCCGCATCCCTGGCGGTCATCCCGCTGCAGCTGCTGGGCTACTACACCGGCGTAGCCCGCGGCCTCGATGTGGACAAACCGAGAAATCTCGCCAAATCGGTGACCGTGGAATAAAAAAATGAGTCACGGGGACAGGTCCCGTGACTCATTTTCCTTCGCTGTATGCCAGTCGTAGGGGAATGTTTCATATCTTTTTCGCAAAATTTATGCCGGCCCGGCGTGTAATATAAAAACCGGGCTCCGGAAATGTTGTGTTATCATTTTCAATCCTTGTGTTTCCGGGCTCAGCGCCCGATCGAATCAGCTGCTTTATTCAATAAACCGATATAAAACGGCAGTGTGTTTTATCTGCCGTCACCGCTCAGAACCATGAACCGGTCCTGAGGCGGATGCCTTTGTGTGTGTTGACCTGCCGGACGGTGCGGCGGAAAACCCGGTGTGAGAGCCGGGCTGCCGTACGGTGCGGATCATAAATGCTGCAGAGAGGAGAAACGGATCTGAAACCATGACAAACAAAACTTATTCCGAACACATTCTGGATAACGGGCTGACTGTTTTGCTGGAGGAAAATCATTCGGCTCCCGTCATTTCCCAGTGGATCTGGTACCGCGTTGGTTCGCGCAATGAGGTCCCGGGTAAAACGGGCATTTCTCATTGGGTGGAACATATGCTGTTCCGGGGCTCCGAACGGTATCCCGGACTGGAAGGGCCTGAGGCCATTTCGCGGAGCGGTGGTACCCTGAACGCGGGCACTTCCTGGGACTGGACCGCTTTTCATGAAACGATGCCGGCGGACCGGATCGCTGTGGCCGTTGATATGGAAGCGGACCGTATGGAGAACGCCCTTTTCGATCCTGAAGATGTGGAAACGGAGCGGACGGTCATTCTGTCTGAACTTGAAGGCGGCGAATATGGGGCCGGCTTCTGTCTGGAGACCGCCTTGCTGAAGATGTTTTTCCCGAATCATCCCTATGGCAGGAAGGTTATCGGTGAAGCTGAAGATGTGCAGCGTCTGACCCGGGATGATCTTTACAGTCATTACCGCAACTGGTATGCGCCAAACAATGCCGTGATCGCTGCGGCCGGGAACTTTGAAAAGGATGATATGCTCCGCCTTATTGAGGCTGCCTTCGGGCAGATCCCCGCGCGTCTGCTTCCGGTGCAGCATATCCTTCCGGACGGCCCGGTCCGCGGGCCGCTCCGGATCGGAAAGCGCGGACTCTGGCCCGGTTCGGAGCTGCGCATCTGCTGGCAGGGACCGGATGCGGCGGATCCGGATCTTCCTGCGTTGATGCTGCTGAGCACGATCCTTGCGGGGCCATCGGAAATCAACACTTTCGATGAAGGCTGCTTACCGAACCGGAAGAGCCGTCTTTTCCGGAAGCTGTCTGCGGAGGGATTGAGACCGGATATTGCGGGGCTCTTTACTGTCATGCGTGATCCCGGTATGTACACGCTTCTTTTCCGCGGCAGTTCCGCTGCGGAATCTGAATCAGCTGCGGAGGTTATTTTCAGAGAACTGGATAACATTGCAGGCCGGGGCGCCGTGCCTGCTGAGATGTCGGGAGCGCTCAAACAGATGAAAGCCATGTTTGCCGCTGCTGCTGAAGATGCGGAGGCTCGCGCGCGCTGGCTGGGCTATGGTGCCATGCTTGACGATCCGGACTGGTGTGATATCTTTCTGACGCGGCTTGAAAGTGTGACAGAGGAAGATATCAGCCGGGCAGCCGGAAGGTTTTTGCGCAGGGACAGCAGCGTTACGGCCATTTACAGCAAAGAGGAGGAAAGCGATGAGGAATGATTTGATCAAAACCCTGCCGGGACCGGAAAATACGCTGAAACGGGAATTCGCAAACGGTGTTACCGTCCTTATTCAGGAGAATCCACTGAGCAGCACTGCCGCCATATGCGGGTCCCTCTTCGCGGGATCCTGTCTGGAGGATCCGGATCAATACGGACTTTCAGCGTTTGTCAGCGCGGCGCTGATCGGAGGGACCCGCTCCCGGAGCTTCGCGCAGATCACGGAATATCTCGAAGGCATGGGCGCCTCCCTTGCTTTCAGCAGCGACGCGCATCGGATCCGGTTTGAGGGAAACTGCCTCAGCGAGGATCTGACCGGGCTGCTGGAATTGCTGAAGGATCTCCTGGCCGAGCCTGCCTTCCCGGAATACTATGTTGAATATGTGCGGCAGCAGGCTATGGAAGGGTCCGGGCTGCATCCGGAGGATAACGGGAGTTTCGGGGAAAAAATGATCAGGAATATCCTTTACCGGGAGGATCATCCGTATGGCCGTCTGGAAACCGATATGGAAGAGTCGATCCGAGCGGTCACGCGGGATGATCTGGCCGGGTTCCACGACCGTTTTTTCGGACCGAAAAAGCTGATCCTGGCGCTGGCCGGCGGTTTCCGTGCCCGGGAGGTCATGGGCTGCTGTGAACGGATCTTCGACAGTTGGGAAAAGGATCAGGAGACACCGGATGAAAACACGCTCTTTCTGCAGATCGAGCGGATCGGTGCACCGATCCGCATGCATATCGATATGCCGGAAAAGACAGAACTGTCCATGGTGATGGGAACTTTGGCTCCGGCTGCGAATGATCCGGACGCTCTGGCTTTTGTTTTGGGCAATGGGATACTCGGTGAATTCGGTATGATGGGCAGACTGGGACGGGCTGTCCGTTTTGAACGCGGTCTGGCTTATGATGTCTATTCCTCTGTAAAACTGGAAAAAAAGGGCGGCTGGTGGTGGGCAGAGGCCGGCGTGGATCCCAATGATTATCGGGAAGCCGGAAAGGTGATCCACAATGAACTCGTACGCTTTACGTCCGAGCCGGTCACGCTGAAAGAGCTGGAGGATGCCAGGTCCCGCTATATCGGGAATGTACTGCTGGGCTTCAGAAACAATAAGGGGAAGGCCGCTGAGCTTCACAGGCTCGCGGTTTATGGGAGAGATCTGAATTATTATCAGCGCCTTCCGGAAATGGCGGCTGCCGTTACCCCGGAAACCATCCTCGAAACCGCACAGCGGTGGATGAATTCGGGAGACAAGGTCATCGTCACCATAGGCCCGGGAGGTGATCAGATCCGCGATTGGTGCCCGGGTCTGTGAATCAAAAAAGAGCCGCGGGATCTGTCCTGCGGCTCTTTTGGTTTTGGGCTTTTCAGCGGGCGATACCGTATTCTTCGGCGAGTTTGCGGAAGACGGGGAGGGCGCGTTCGATCACACCGCGGCTGACGCAGTAGGCCAGACGGACGTAGCCTGGGGTCCCGAAGCTGTCACCCGGAACGACGAGCAGGTTCTCTTTCATGGCTCGGCGGCAGAAGGCTTCCGCGTCCGGTTCGGGAGTTTTCATGAAGAGGTAGAAGGCTCCGTCCGGATAGACGCAGGTGTACCCCATCTCCGTGAGCGCGCCGTAGAGCAGATCCCGGTTGCCTTTGTAAACGGAGATATCGCTGGTGGCGCCGATGCATTCGGCGGTGATGCGCTGCCACATGTTCGAAACGCAGATGTATCCGAAGGCCCGGATGGCGGCCAGAGACGCGGAGTAAATATCCGCGTAGTCATCCAGTTCGGGCGGGAAGGCCATGAAGCCGACGCGTTCTCCGGGCAGGGACATGGACTTGCTGTACGAATAGCAGTAGATCGTGTTCTTGTAGATGGAGGGCAGGAACACAACTTCCTGTCCGTCGTAGACCAGGTCGCGGTAGGGTTCATCGGCCACGATATAGATCGGGTGGCCGTATTCAGCCTGTTTCCGTTCCAGCAGTTTTGCCAGCGCTTCCAGCCCTTCCCTTTTCAGGACGACACCGGAGGGGTTGTTCGGCGAATTCATGATGAGCATCATGGTGTCGGGCGTCAGCGCTTTTTCCGCTGCTTCCAGATCGAGCTGGAAGGTGTCCGGATCGGTCGGACATTCAGTCAGTTCGGATCCGCAGGCCTCGGCATAATATTTGTAGTCCATAAAGTAGGGCGTGAAGGTCATGGCGCGGCCGCCGCCGGAGAGCAGGACCTTCGTCAGGGCTGCCAGACAGGTGGAGGTCCCGCAGGTGATGATCACGTCCTGCATGCGGTACGGCATGCCGAAGGTGTTCCGCAGGTAGGCTGCTGTTTTTTCGCGGACTTCGGGAAGCCCGACAGCCGGTGCGTAGGTGTGGAGAACGGAAGCGGGGATGGTGGCTCTCAGTTTTTCCATCGTTTCGAATACACAGGCCGGCGGGTCGATGCTCGGTGAGCCGATGGTGAAGTTGTACACGTGGTCCGCTCCGACGATCTTCGCCTGTTCCGCGCCGTATTCCGCGATCTCACGGATGATGTTTCCGCTTTGTCCCCATTTGACTAATTTCTGATCGATCATGAATGATAACTCCTTTGATAAATGATCTGACAATACGGAACCTGTACGACCGTGCCGGCGGATCTGTATTTGAGCTGTTCGTTAAAGCCGGTGCTGCAGATCAGGGTTTTGAGTACAACAAGTATAAAGCATTTCCGGCCGATTTTTGCAGATCAGAGCGAAAAACCTGCATTCCGGCTGCCGGTGCAGGGACTTGTTTTGTGGGCAGGAACGGTTATAATTGTTCATCATATATTCCCTGAATGGAATTTATCGGAGCAGGGACCTGCCCGGACGCAAACGGACAGTCCCTGATCCATTCGGAAGATCCGGAACCGTGTTCGCGGGCCCGGAGTGATCATTTTTACGGAGATGGTTTATGCCAAAGGTGATCTTACTGAACGGCAGCCCGCACCCGAATGGCTGCACAGCGTTTGCGCTGAATGAAATGATAAAGGTATTTGACACGGAAGGCATTGAGACGGAGCTGATCCGGGTCGGCGGGAAGGATATCCGGGGCTGCATGTCCTGCAATCGCTGCCGTGAGCTCGGCCGTTGTGTGATCGATGATATGGTCAATGAAGTGGCCGAAAAACTGCTGGCTGCGGACGGGATGGTGATCGGCAGCCCGGTTTTTTACGGTTCGCCGAACGGGACGCTCCTGGCGCTGCTGGACAGGCTGTTTTTCAGTCTGGAGAGCCGTTCCAAACACATGAAGGTCGGGGCTTCGGTCGTCAGCTGCCGGCGCGGCGGCAATACGGCTGCCTTTGATGTCCTCAACAAGTATTTCCTGAGTGCCGGAATGCCGCTGGCTCCGAGCACTTACTGGAACATGGTCCACGGGTTTACGCCTGAGGATGTGATGAAGGACGCCGAAGGGCTGCAGACGATGCGCAACCTCGCGCGGAACATGGCGTTTATGATCCGCTGCATTGCGGACGGCCGGGAGAAATACGGTTATCCCGAGGTGGAGACGGAGAGCTTTACCTGCTTCCAGGATGGAAAATAGGAGCCGGACCGGTAAAAATAAAACGTCCGTGAATATTATTCACGGACGTTTCGTTTTTATGGTTTATTGGTCTGAGGCTCAGAACTTACCCATGGCCTTCAGCAGTTTTTCCGGCGTCATCGGCCAGGAACGCAGCCAGACGCCGCAGGCATCGTGGATCGCCATGCCGATCGCGGGAGCCGCGCCGTTGCAGGCGATTTCCGAGATGGACTTTGCGCCGAACGGGCCGTCCTTATCCTCAACGTCGATCAGTACGGATTTGAACTCTTCCGGTGCTTCATTGATCATCGGAACGCCGTAATCGGTCAGGTTGGCGCTGAGACAGTGTCCTTCCTTATCCAGGACGAGATCTTCGTACAGACTGTGCCCGATGGATTTCATGACGGCGCCGTACATCTGGCAGAGCGCGATCTCCGGATTGATCGGGGTCCCGGCATCCTGCAGCGCGAAGAATTTCTGGATCTTGATCTCGCCGGTTTTGACATTCACGGCGACCTGGGCAAAATGCGCGCCGTAGGGGACCGAGGAGGCCATGGTGGCGTAGCTGCCATGGGCTACCATCTGCCCGCGGCCGGTGCCGCTGATGGCTTCATGGGAGATCTCCCAGTAGGTCAGGGATTTCCCGGTCTTTCTGGACCAGACTTCGCCCGGCGCGCGGACGTCCAGATCTGCGGGATCTTCATTCATCTGGAGCGCAGCTTCCTTCAGGATCTTATCCTTCAGATTGTTCACGGCGGTCAGCGTGGCGTTGCCGCTGAAGAAGGTCCCGGAAGAGGCATAAGCGCCGGTATCGAACGCGCAGGAATCCGTATCACCGGAGACAATGCTGACGTGATCCATCGGGACTTTCAGGACTTCGCAGACGATCTTTGCGGAGATCGTGTCAAGCCCGGTCCCGAGATCGGCACCGCCGCTGTTAAGGATGACCGTACCGTCGGTTTCAAGTTTGGCGATGGCTTCCGCATGGTCCAGACCCGGCAGACCGGAGCCCTGCATGATCATGGCAAAGCCTTTGCCGATCTTCCAGTCCGGATCGCCGGATTCTTCCTTCTGCCCCCATTTGATCATCTCGCAGCCTTTTTCGATGGCTTCATCGAGGCCGCAGGACCCGACCGGGACCACGTTGCCTTCGCGTCCTTCGCCGAGCCCCTTGAGAATCTCCAGCATGTAGCCTTCTTCAATATGGTTCTTCTGGACCATGAGTTTGTAATCAATCCCGAGCGCGTCGGCAAGTTCGCCCATGGCCATCATGATCCCGTAGCTGCCTTTCGGCGTACCGTAGCCCTGGTAGGCACCGGTCGGCGGGGTGTTGGTGTAAAACACCTTCAGGTCATAGCCCATGTTGTCCACTTTGAAGAGCGGCAGCGTCTTGGAGCAGCTGTTCATCGGGACCGTCAGACAGTGGTTCCCATACGGGCCCGTATTGGCGCAGACTTCCATGAAGATCGCGGTGATGGTGCCGTCTTTCTTTCCGCCCATCTTGATGCGTACGCGCATCGGGTGGCGGGTGGAGTTGGCGATGAATTCTTCTTCGCGGGTATTGCGATAATAAACCGGTTTGCCCGTGATCCAGGCTGCGTAAGCGGTGAGGTCCTCGACCAGGATGCACTGTTTGGCGCCGTAACCGCCGCCGACGCGTTCCTTAATGACGTGGATCTTGTTCTCCGGAATGCCCAGGACCCAGGCGATGATGCGGCGGCAGTGATACGGGACCTGGGTGGAGGCGTTGACCACCAGACGACCGTTTTCGACATGCGCGTAGCATACGTGCGGTTCCAGCGGGGCATGCTGTGCCTGGCTGGTCTGATAGGTCCGGTCTACGATCGCGTCCGCTTCGGCAAAGCCTTTTTCCAGATCGCCGATGTGCCCTTTATTGGACGCGGCCAGGTTCTTGCGGATGTCCGCACCCAGCGGGAACTGGTAAACCACATCGCCTTCGCGGGGGTCACCTGCTCTGGCGTTGTATTCATCCAGGTCAGCGGGGGCGCCGGCATTGAAGCGTACCGGCCCGTTATGGACCAGCGGTGCGCCTTCCGCCATGGCTTCTTCGACCGTAAAAACGGCGCCCAGCGGTTCATATTCGACTTTGATCAGGGAGGCGGCTTTGTCCGCGATCTCGGGTGTCCGTGCGACGATCGCGGCGACACGGTCACCGACGTGGCGGACCTTCCGGTTCAGCAGCCGGCGGTCATGCGGGGACGGTTCCGGATGGCCCTGCCCTGCCTGCATGTAGGTGACGTCCGGACAGTTTTCAGCGGTGATGATGGCAGCAACGCCGTCAAGCTTTTCGGCTTCGGAGGTGTCGATCGATTTGATATAAGCGCTCGCGAAGGGGCTGCGCAGTACGTGCAGGCACCACGCGTTCACGGGGACTTTATCTTCCACGAAAACGGGTTCGCCGGAAACCAGCGCGGGACCGTCGATCTTCCCGATGGGTTTCCCGATGAAATCCAGGTTCGGACGGAAGGACGGGGCGATCTCGCTTTGGAAGGCACCGGTGTCGCGCAGTTCGCAGGCCAGTTTTACGGCAAGGTAGTAGTGTTCATAACCGGCATCCCGGATGTAGATGCTGGTCAGGATATCTTTGATCTGTTCGCGGGTGGGATTGGGATGCTGTTCCAGCAGCCAGGTGAGCATCAGGGCCGCTGCCGGGGCGTTGTATGCGCTCTGCACGATCCCCGCGGCGACCATTGCCTTCTGAACATAGTTCAGCTCCCGGCCGGGCTGCAGCAGGGATTCAGCGGTTCGGATCTCTGCATTTTCTGCCTGATAAAGCAGGATAAAGTTGGAGTAGCGCAGTTTCCCGTTGAAGAGGATCGTGTCGGAACCGCAGAAGCCTTCCGCGTCATCGCTGTCGCGGACGGAATAATATCCGGCGTGGTAGAGCGCGTCGCGGAGCCGGTCGGTCGGGGCGCCTGAGAGAAGGACTGTCTCACCGTTGATCTTACATTTCCATTGTTCCATCAGCTTACCTCCTCAAAGTGAATGCGGTTTCGGCAAGATATTTCTTGTATTCCGCGCTTCCGGTCAGGTCGTCCCGATAGGTGAGGCTTTCCGTGACCGCGGGGCTGTCACCGTATGCCAGCCCGCTTCCGTGGACGCTCACCGCGTAAACATTGCCGCTCTGCGCCGCGATCACGGCCGCGTGGCTCGCGGCTGTCCGCCCGAATCGTTTGACCCAGCCGGTCCGGTCTTTTTGGATGCGGATCTTCGTGATCAGCGCTTTGCAGTCGCTGAGCAGATATTCACCGATTTTTTTGACCTTTTCTCCGTGTACGCAGACGCAGTCAAGTTCCGCTTCTGCGGCAGTCAGCGCGGCAGCCAGATAGCTGTCATCCCTGCGCAGGCCGAGATTGCCTCCGACAGTCGCCGCATTCCGTTTCACCTGTGAGGCGCAGAAACGGGCCGCTTCACGGATAAATTCCGGAACCAGTTCGCTTTCAGCAAGATCCTGAAGCGTGCAGCGGGCTCCGATGCAGAGCTCATCTCCGCAGATCTCCAGCTGATCCATACCCAGACCGTTGATATCGATCAGGTCCTTCCCCTCAGCTGCTCCTCCGAGACGAAGATCATCAGTCCCGCCTGCGAGGTAGACAGCCGTATCCGCGTTTTCCTTGCGGAGCGTCACTGCTTCGAGCGGTGTCTGCGGATGATAAATTTTCATATGCCGTCCTCCATTTCATCGATGGTCAAAAGAACGAAAATTGCTTTTTTCTCATTTTTTATCATAGCAAATAAGCCTTTTTTTGTAAAGATGACATTGTAATGAATGTGAATCCCCGAAAAATTGACAAATGATACTATTTAAATATTGAATAATTACGCTCTGACGCTGTGTGTGCTCATTTCGCGGGCGGGCAGGACCGGAAAGGATGATGCAGCGTTATTCCGTGATAGAATTTCGGACAGGGGAAAGGATACGGTGATATGACGGTACTCGCACAGCTCCAACTGGACCAGTCGGTCGTAAACTGCGGAATGAGTTATGTGTTCATACTCGGCAGCGGCGCCTTTTTTATCATAGACGGCGGGTATTTTACCCCGGGTGAGGATGAGCGCCTTTACCGCCGGCTCTGTTCTCACTGTACCGGAAAACCGGTGATCGCCGGCTGGTTCTTTTCACATGCCCATCAGGATCATATCGGTGTTTTTATCGATATGATGATGCATCACCGCCGGGATCTGGAGATACGGCAGCTGATCTTCAATTTTCAGCCGCTGGAGCTTCCCGATACCGCTGACGGATGGCGGATCAAATCCAACGATCTGCCGACGGTGCGGAAGTTTTACGATGTGCTTGCAGCGTATTGCGCTGATATCCCGGTGGTCACGCCGCATACCGGAGATCTCCTGACGTTTGATGAACTGACGGCGGAGGTCCTTTATACCTGGGAGGATCTGGACGGGCCTGGAAACTTCAACGACCACTCCACCGTCATCCGGGCTGAGGTCAGCGGACAGAAGATCCTGTTTTTGGGCGATATCAATCAGGCCGGGAGCCGGGTGCTGCTGAACAGCGGGAAGCCGCTGAAAAGCGATATCGTTCAGATCTCTCACCACGGATTCAGCGGCGCCTCAGAAGCGCTGTACCGCGCTGTTGATGCGGGAACCGCCTTATGGCCGACGGCAGCTTACTGTATTCCCGGACTCAGGGAGCGGGATACCAACCGTTACCTGCTGGACAGTTCGAACATTATTGAGCATATTTTCAATGCGGAGGGAACAAGGGAGCTATGCCTTCCGTATGTCCCTTCCCGGACCGGACGCCCCTGAACAGCATTCCGCCTGAATAAAAAACGGGGCACAGCTGTTCCTGTGCGGTGCCCCGTTTTTGTTTTTCCTGCGTGAATGAAATTACGCGGTGCGGTTCCTTCTCCATTCCGAAAAAGCCTGCAGTTCATTTTCGGAGAGCTTCAGTGCCAGGCCGAGGACGGCCAGGTCATCCGCAATGCCCAGGACCGGGATCTTGTCCGAGATCAGGTCGTCCTTTTTCAGCAGATAGATGAATGATCCGACCATCAGTGCGATGACCTTCGGGGAGACTTCGGCATATTCTTTGGTAATATAACCTTTGACCATGGCGATCATCAGCGGCAGATCCGAAAGGGTCTGGCCGATCGCCGGAACTTCTTTCAGCTTCTCTTCAAGCTGCATCAGAATGCTGTCGATCTGCGAAGGATCGTTGATGATCTTTTCCGCCTGTGCGGTCGTGTTATCCAGCAAACCTTTTACCTGGTCCATATTGATATTCACGGTATGTTCCTCCTTGTTTTTCGGGTACGATGAAAATTGTATCATTGAAAGATGATTCCGGAAAGATGTTCCGGCTGCCGGAATTTTGCCGGAGCATCGCTGCGATCCGCGGTATGTGAGATCCGCAAACAGTAATCATCATATGCTAAAATTAACCATCGCTGTTGTGTTTTGAAATTTGGTTCCGGATGTTTAATGGTAAGGAGTGATTTGGATGAAAAGAAAAACTATTGTGGTCGTTGCAGCTGCGCTGCTCTCTGTGCTGGCAGTGGTTTTTAGCGCTTCTGCGGAAGAGGCATTGACTGAAACCGAAAACGCGTCGCTGGACTACCTCAGCAATGAACTGCTGGAGGCGTCTTCCCTTCTGATGCGTTATGGGGAAGATGTGGATGATTTCTATTCCGAGTTGTCATGGCGGTCCGAGGCGGATACCTTCCCGGAAAAGTTTGATCTGCGGGAACGGGGCGTTGTGACGCCGGTCAAGACTCAGTCTCCGTGGGGGACCTGCTGGAGTTTCGCCTCGATATCCGCCAGTGAAACGGCGATCCTCAGCGCGCTGGGGCTCACCTGTGACGAATATCTTGAAAAGTACGGGAAGCCGATGGATCTGTCGGAAAAGCATCTGGCTTATTTCACGGCATCCGCGCTTCCGGTGACGGATGCGTATCCGGAAGATGCTTATCCCTATGATCAGGGACAGGCCGGGGAAGGTTTTTATCCCATCGAAGGCAGTGATACAGAGATCTACAATTACGGAGGCAACAGCGTGATGGCTGTGACAAGCCTTTCGGTCGGGATCGGGATCGTCGGTGAAGAAACGGTTCCTTACACAAACAGTGAAGGCGGTTCCGCTAAAGACGGTGACTGGACGCTTCCGGAAGAAATGCGCTTTATGTCCGCCTATGAGCTGAAGGATGCCAATATCCTCCCCAGTCCCGCTGTCATCAGCCCGGATGGCGTATACAGCTATCGGGAAGCCGGTACGGAGGCTATCAAACGGGAATTGCTCGCAGGCCGCGCGGTCTCGATCAGTTTCATGGCTGATCAGTCCCTGCCGGAGTTGTCGGCCGCAGAAAAAAAGGAATCGTTCCGTCAGATGCTGGAAAACAGGGAGAATCTTACGGAAGAGGAGGAGGAACGCTATATTGATGTCCGCGCGGGCGTTATTGCCCCGGAGGATCTTACCTCTGAGGAACTGGGAGAGCTGATCCGGCTCCGCTGCCGCATAAACGGTATGGATGAAAATACCTATGACCTGTCCCTGTTTGACCATGATCAGCGCGCGAGGATCCTTCTTTCGTATTATTTTTCAAAGCCTTATGAGGAAATCGTCCAAATTGAAGACAGTGAGAAAGTTTACATGACTTTTGTCGGTGAGGATCCGGTCATTTATGCGCAGTATACCTATGAGGTGAAGCATTCCAACCACATGGTCACGGTGACAGGCTGGGATGATACCTTCCCGGCGTCAAACTTTCCGGAAGACCGGCGTCCGCCTGCTGACGGGGCATGGATCATCAAAAACAGCTGGGGAACCGGCTGGGGAATGGATGGTTATTTCTACCTCTCCTATTATGACAAAACCCTGGGCGCTCCGTCGACCTTCGTATATGATGTGCGGGAAGATCTGCAGCAGATGGATCATTACAATATTCAGGCCTATGACCTGATGCCGGCTGAAAACAGCAGTTCGACCCTGTTTGAAAAACCGGTCTATTCCGCCAATATCTTTGAGGCGGAAGAGGACAGTGTGCTGCAGTATGTTTCGGTGATGACTGGTGATCTTAATACATCGGTGACCGCTTCGGTCTATCTGCTCAATGAAGGCGCGGAAACGCCGACAGACGGACGGATGCTGGACACGGTCACGGAGACCTTCCCCTATGCAGGCTATCACCGGATGGGGCTTTCGGGCAATCTCCTGCTGCCGGAAGGTGCACGCATCAGCGTCGTGGTCCTGGAACGTGTCCCGGAAGCGGACGGAAATGCGTACGCTCTGGTGAATACCAGCAGCATCGGGAAAGCTGGCGTTGAGCCGTTTGCGGAACTTCATCAGGATGACGGATTGTCGATCTCCCGTTATGCCGAGGCGATCGTGAATCCGGGTGAAAGCTTTGTGAGCTTTGAAGGCGGACGCTGGATCGACTGGACGGACGCGCTCGCCCGGATTTCCGAAAACGGTACGAACGCCTATATGGCATATGACAACCTGCCGATCAAGGCCTATTTCTATCCATGGGCCCGGGTCGAGCAGATCCACGACCTTTCCGAAAGGATCCCGGTGGCCGGCGGTGAGGCCGCGATCTGTCCGGAAGACGGATATATCCTGATGGATATCGCGAAATAGTGTTTCAGGGGCGGGAATCAGTTGTTCCCGCCCTTTTAAATTGCCCGGGGTTATCGGTGGCAAAGCGGCCTGCCGCTGTGTTAGAATAGGGACTATGCTGAAGATCCGATTTTTCAATGTCGCGGAAGGCGATTCGATCCTGCTGGAATACAGCGGCGGAGATGGGCCTTTCCGCGTGCTGGTCGATTGCGGGCGGAATGAACTGCCCGAAAGTGAGGGCTCCCTGCGCATGACCGCTGCCGAACACCTGAAACGGCTCGGCCTTTCCCGGATCGATGCGCTGGTCATCACCCATCTCCACGTCGATCATCTCGCGAACCTGCCCGAGATCATGAAGTCCGTCCGTTTCGGGCGTATTTACAGCACCTTTTATCCGGCTGATCCTGCGGTTCGGCTGCAGCAGGATCCCACCCGTCTGAAACCGGTCCGGGATCTGCTGCGAGACCTGAATACCTGGGCGGAATGCGTTCAGGCCGCGGATGCTGCCGGGACGGAAAGGATCCTGACGACGGAAGATACTCAGATCCCGATGGAAGACGCTTACGGGAGTGTCTTCATCCGCCTGCCCAATGCCAATTCACTTTCAGGGCAGAATCTGGTCTACAGTTCGCTCTGTGCGGGGCTCTCCGTGCCGGAAAGCCTGATCAACTGGGCTGCACAGTCCCGCAATCCGAATTCGCTGCGTCTGCGCCTCAGTTATGCCGGACGGACGGTGCTGCTGGACGGGGATTACTATGCCTCTGATGCTGAGAAAGAAGTGCAGGTCCCCTGCGACATTCTCAAGGCGGCCCATCACGGCGACCGGAAATCCATGACCGGAAAGCTGGCAGCTGCCCTGCGGCCGAAATACGCGGTGATCTCATGCAAGCGGGAATATGACGCGGTGAAGGACCGCCCTTCGCGGCAGACCGCCGATCTGCTCCGGCAGAATGGGGCGTCTGTTTATTATACGGACTGTTTTGCAGAATGCGGCTGCGAGCCTTCTTATCACGAGGAACTGGTCTTTACCGTCATGGAAGACGGCAGGATCATCCCGCCGCCACAATAGAAACGAAATAAGGTGACCGCCCCTGCACGCAGGGACGTCTTGAGAAAAGCCGTGGGTATACAAATAAAACTGTTGTCTCAGGTAACCCAAACGGGGGGTGCCGGGGGCAACGGGCGGCTTATGCAAACACACGAACAATTGTGCCGCGCCATGCGAAGCACTCAATTACGATTGCCATGTGCTGATTAAAGTCAGCACTTAAAAATGAGTCACGGAACCTGTCCCCGTGACTCATTTTTTTATTGTCTGAAGGCTTCGAGAAGGATCTTTGCGAAT
>CADBKS010000002.1 GCA_902795255.1 uncultured Chloroflexota bacterium | reverse complement strand
AGTAATGGTCTTATTCATCTTTTTCAGAACATCGCCGTAATCACCGAGGATCTCGATCTCCAGTTCGGAGACCTGTTCCAGCATATTGCCCAGCGCACCGAAGAGGCTGCTCCAGGAATCCCCGCCGCCGGACATCGAATCATAAGCGCTGCCGAGCGAACCGTAGGCCGAATTCAGCGACTCCCCGTCTGTCGAAAGGCAGGTCACCGTGTAGTGTCCGGCCGGGATATCTTTCCCGATAATATACTTCCCTTCCCCGAGCGTCAGATCGACGGAATCCATCCCGCGGCGGGACATTTCCGCACTTACGGCGTCATAAAGGGAGCGGAGTTGCTCATCCGTCAGGTTCCGGACTTCATCCGCCTGACCGAAAACGGGGAGCACGACAGCCAGCAGGGCAAGCATCACAAACAGAAACTTTTTCATCATTCCTCCAGAAAGACACAGGATCATGCCGGACCGGATGTCCGGCACTGTACAAAGATATCACCCTGTTCTTCCCGTGTGGTTTTCGGAATGCAGCCCGAAGGCATTAATCGGAGGCGCGGCCTGCCAGAAAATCCCGCACTTCCGGCTGGACGGTGTCCGGATAGCCGTATTCGGCGCTTTCTTCGTCAAGGTCCGCCAGAAGCTCCCCGGCGCGGTCATAGTCACCGCTCTCCAGGCATATATCCAGCAGGCAGCGGTGCAGATCGTGCTTCTGACGGCGATAGACCGCCAGCTCCGGATACGCGTCACAGATCCGGATGCCTTCGAGCAGCATGTTCTCCGAAGCCTCAAAATCCCCGAGGTCAAGATACATGACCGCCGGCGGGATCACGGCGTTCTCGATAAAATCGATCCCTGAGGCACAGCGTTTCGCGCTGATGGCACGGGAGATCCCGATCCAGTCCTCCGCTTCTTCCCGATCCCGGCCGATCTCCGCGGCGTAAAAGCCCATCGCCGTGGCGAATGCGGCCCGGACCTCCGAGTAAGGCAGACATTCGGTCCGGATCAGTTCCGCGATCTCTTCCGCAAGCGCGGTCAGTTCTTCCGCGTCCCCCAACCCGTTCCGGGTGATCATGTTCATTTTCCCGATGAGGAGAACAGCCAGCATATGCCGGCGCGGCAGCCGGGGGGCCTGTCTCGCATGTCCGACCGCCTCATTCAGCAGCTCCCGGACCTTCCGGGCGTCCCCGGGCTCGTCCCGGGTATCATAAATACTGCTGAGCAGGCTGCAGAAGTCCGACTTCGTCTGTTCATCCACGGCAAAGCCTTCCGCTGCATCCACGATGCGGAACGCACCGTCAAAATCCCTGCGGTCCAGCAGGACCTTTTCGGCCGCGTCAAACACATCCATCAGCTCCGCCGGCGTATAAGACTCCGGATGTTCCAGCACCCGGGCACTGTAATACAGGACAGCGGCATCCTCGTGCCGGGGAAGGCAGAGGAGCATCTCACACAAAAGTTTCCGGTAAAGAGGAGTTTCCGTGACGGCGGTATTACCCTCAAGGGCATCGATCACCTGCCGGGCAGCTGCTACATACCGTTCCAGCAGACGGTGGTCCGTGAGGATCTCCTCCGCCGGGAGATCCCGCACACGGTCCGGGAAAGTCTCCGGCATCTTCAGGTTCAGCTCTTCCTTACGGTTTTCGGAGCGGATATCCTGATACAGCGTCCGCATCATACAGCGGATCCCGTCGGACGTCCCTTCTGTCTCCGGCAGGGCACGCACCACGTCGGCGATCAGCGGATGGAGGTATACGGCCTTCCCGTCACGCGTGACCCAGCCATAGCGGACCAGCTGACGAAGCGGTTCCGTCTCCGTGCATCCGGTCAGACGCAGCAGTTCCCGGCCTTCGATCCCGGGCGCCGGGAAGAGCGCCGCTGACTTCAGAAGGGAGATCTGCGGATCGGACAGTCTGTCGGCTTCGAACAGCCCTGTCAGGATCTGCGCCAGGTTCTCATAGCTGATCCCGCCGTCATGCTCATAATCCACCCGGTCCGTACTGATCCGAAGCAGACCCCGCGCTTCCAGCAGCTCCACGGCCTCCGAAAGGGAAAGGAAAGAATTGGCAGTCTGCCGCGCGAAAAGCTCCAGCGCCAGGGTATGGCCGCCCAGCCGCCGGATGATCGCCCGTACCCGGTCCCGCGCGGACGGGTCGTTTTCCGCGTCCGGATCCCCGAGATAGTGGAAAAACAGCGTCTCCAGTTCCGCATCTGTGTCCAGCGGGAGCAGCCGGAGGACCGGGAAATTCAGCGTATCCATCCCGCGGCGGGTGATAAAAAGGGTTTTGCAGCCCAGCCCGGTAAGCAGGGGAAGGTCCGGATCATTTTCGAGGCTGAAATTGTCGATCACCAGCAGCACCCGGTCCCTGCGGGCGACTTCACGGAGTTTTTTCACCTTCCGCTCAAAATAATCCGATTCTTTTTCCTCGGGCAGACGCTCCGTCCCGTTGATGCGCAGCATGCTGTCGGAGCCCAGCGTCTGCCGCAGGGAGCTGCCGGCATAAAGAATAGCGATGCTGTCCCAATCCCGGCGGCGCGCGGCCAGACAGTGACGGACAAAAGTGCTTTTGCCGATCCCGCCCATCCCGGTGAGGAAAAGCACACTGCGGGTCTCGTCCCGGCACCAGCTTTCAAACTGTGCGGCTTCGGCATGCCGGCCGACAAAAAAGTCCGGCGCGGAAAAGGGCGTCGAGATCACATATGGCAGCGTGCTGTCACAGAGCTGTTCGATGGCCTCCAGCTCCCGGCAGACCCGCTCCATCGTTTCGTAACGGTCCGGATAAAATCCGGCCAGCGTCTTATGAAAGAAATGCTCCAGCGCGGGGTACAGGCGATCCGGATAGGAACCCGGGAACCGCATCCGGGTGAAATCGGGAACCGCCCCGTGGGCGCAGTCCGGCGCCTCCGGTGTGCGCCCGAAAAGCAGATAAAAAAAGAGTGCCCCGATTCCGTAAACGTCGGTATGGAAACCGAGCCGGGAGAACTGTTCGCGGCGCAGCTCCATGGCGGCAAAGCCCCTGGTATAGGAAAGGCGGTAACGGCCCCAGTCCGCGCTGTCATGCGGTGCGGAAACGGGGATCAGGCTGTCAAAGTCAAAAAGCTGGATGCGTTTTACGGCTCCGCTGATAACGGAAATGTTGTCCGGCTTGATATCCAGATAAAGATATCCCGCCTGATGGATACAGCCGATGGCGCGGGCCGTCTGCAAAACGATCGAGACACAGTCCCGCAGTGACGGGACCTCGTAATTCGGGAGCGCATCTTCACGGGCCCAGGCGGAAACGGTATAAACCGTGCCGTTCGCCTCGTAGATGTTGAGGGTAACGGTTATGGAATCCGAGACCGGATCGGCATAGAAGAGCTCGTTGCAGAGCCGGAAATCGTCATACATCTGCTGCCGGGCCGCGGCAAAACGCTCCGCCTCTTCCGGCGGACAGGCCAGCTCTCCGGAAGGCAGCCGGCTGAGCGCCAGATCAAAGGGATAACATTCGCGGATCCGGACGGTCTTCTCATCCCCGGCATTGGTCCGGTAGGATCCGTCATAAACGATACAGGACCCGCCCCGTCCGATCTCACTGCGAATCGTGTAGCGGGAGTCCGGGCCGAAGGTCAGTTCGGTATTGGGAGAAAGTGCGGTTCGAGAGTCCATGTCCCTTCCGTGTTCTGCGTTCTGTATTCAGCCGTCCCGGGACACCATATCCCGGAGGCTGATCCTTATTTTACAGTCCCGCTCCGCTTCCGCGGTTTTCCGGATGCATCAGGCTGCGCCGCTCTCACTGAACTCGGCGCTGAGCAGCTGCCAGTAGAAACGGAAGGATTGCAGCGCGGACTCCCGGCCGGATGCCCACAGGAAGATCCAGTCATAGGGATTGCCGGCATACATTTCCGGGAACCCGGCATCCAGCAGGTACTGGTCAAGTTCGGCAATACAGCGGTCGCCGTCATTCTTCCCGGCTTCGTAGGACTTTCTCCCAATGGCTGTGCTGATCCAGAAACGGTAAAACGCCAGCAATATCAGCGTTTTCCGCGTCAGGTCATGTTTGACGGATTCCCCCCGCAGGGTCTTTTCGATACTCTGCCGGTTCGGGAAATTCTCCGCGGCAAACTCGTGCATGAAGGTCTTGTTTTCAAGGATCGGTTTGATGGTACGGTCAGCTTCGATCCGGTCCGTATCAAAGGAGAGCCCCAGGATCTGCAGGTAGATCCCCCAGGTCGAGTCCTCCGCCGGCGGGTTTTTCCCTCTTTCCTGCTGCGGGAAATATTTCCGTTCCTGCTCTGCCAGTCCGCCGGGCGCGGCGATCTGATCCCACAGGTTTCGGATGTATTCCTTTGCTTTCACCTGGTTATAGCCAAACTGGGAAAGGTTTTCGCAGAAGTAGCGCAGCAGCGCATCATCGCTGCTGCAGGAGCGGATGAAGCTGATGATGTTTTTGGTATAAAGCACGTCGCCTTCGGCCGGAACGGCTGTTTTCTCCGGGACCGGTGCTTCCGCGTTCAGTTTTTCGGCAGCCTGCCAGCCGCGGCCGTGATAAATGCTGTAATAATAAACCGCCTCGCTGATGGTGTGGCAGTCAAACCCGCGGTCCAGCAGGACCGTGCGGAACAGCTCATTGGTCCCTTCAATATCCAGGCCCAGCGCAAAAGCAATACGGAAGCCGGTCTCACGCTCAAATCCGTTTGCGGAAGTGAGCCATTTGAGCGCGTTCCTTGCCTTTGAACTGCCGATCCCGGCAGCGGCAAAGCGCTGCTTCAGGAACTCCGCCTTCGCCTCAGGGGACCGCTCCGCATCGGACGGATAACCGTGCGTATCCAGAAAGTCGCTCAGTGCGGCACCGTGCCCCCGGAAGGACGCGATGATCCCCGGCAGCTTTTCAATGGCGTTATATTCGTACAGGCCGACCGCTCCGGCCTCCATTTTTTCCGTGTAAGAATCCATCAGCACCCCCGCTTTCCATGATACGGATCATCCTGCCGCGCTCTTCGGGATCAGACGACCGTCTGTTTCAATTTTACCCGCCCCGCGCCGTTCCATATGGATTATACTATTAGAAAAACGTAAAAATCACCGGCCATACCGCAGGGGCCGGTTCCCCGAAGGTACGTTTGCGGTTCACCCACTGCCGCTTTCCTGTTATAATCTCTTTATACGAAAGATTCACGGAAGGTTCGGACAGTGATAAACCATGGACAGCGACGATGAACTTTACCGCCGTTTTCTGGCCGGCGAAACCGCGGCTTATGATGAGCTGCTGATCCGTCACGGCGACAGCCTGACCTTCTATATCTGCGGCTATCTCCACGACCTGCAGGATGCCGAAGACCTGATGATCGAGGCCTTTGCCCGGATCATGGCGAAACGGCCTTCCATCGGGGAAGGGAATTTCAAAGCCTACCTGTTCAGGACCGCCCGCAACCTCGCGGCCCGTTTCCATTCCGTCTTCCGGCGACTCGGAACATTCAGCCTCGAAGACCTGTCCGCCGAACCGGCCGATACCGACACCATAAAAAACCGCCTGATGAAGGATGAACGGAAGCAGGCACTGCACCGCTGCCTTGAACGCATCGCTCCGGAAAGCCGTGAAGCCTTGTGGCTGATCTATTTTGAAGACATGAGCTACGCGGAAGCGGCCGCCGTGATGGGCGTAAACAGCAAGCGGATCGACCATCTTCTGGGCAAAGGAAAAAAGCAGCTCTCCCTGGAACTGGAGAAAGAAGGGATCATCAATGCGTACGAATGAGGAACGGATCACCGCGCTTCACAGCCGCACTGCGAAGCTGAAGAAGGAGGCGGAAAACCGCCGGTTCGCGGCCGTCTGCGCACTGAGCGCGGCGGTCTGTCTTGCGATCCTGGCGGGACTTGCGTTCCTGATCCCGCGGGTATCTCAAAACAGTTTCAGCGGGGATGCCCCGGGGAGCATGAATGCCAGCATCTTTTCCGACAGCGGCGTCTCCGGTTATCTGGTCATCGCGATCCTGGCCTTTCTGCTCGGGATCACGGTGACGGTCTTCTGCTTCCGCCTGAAAAAATATATGGATGGGAAAGGCCCTGAGGATCCCCGATGATCGAACGGGCCGAAAACCTGCTGGAGATCCTCGTGGTCGGGATCTGCCTGGTCCTGAGCCTGAACCGGGCCCGGATGACCCGTAAAAAAGGCTGGCTCCTCCTGGGACTGGTGTACGCCAGCTACCTGCTTGGCGACCTGTACTGGACCCTGTACCTGTTCTTTTACGGGAAGACCCCGGCGGTTTTTTATGTCTCCGAACTCAGCTGGTGCGCCGCGTATGTGTTCCTGCTGCTTCTCCTCCGGCATTACCAGACGGATGCGGAGCGCGCCCTGCGGAGCCCGGTCCTCTGGGTCATTCCGCTTTTTGTCATGGCGATGACGGCATTTTACATGACGCGCGGAGACTATCTCCTGAACATTACCGAAGCGGTCCTGATGTGCCAGCTGATGATGCGTTCAGCTCAGGGCCTGCTGGCACTGCGGGGAACCGCGGATCGCAGGAAAAGCCTTTATACCATGGTCCTGATATTCTGCCTGATCGAATATATGGTCTGGACCTCATCCTGTTTCTGGGCGGGCGACACGATCCGGAACACGTATTTCTGGTTCGCAGCACTCCTGATCTCCTGCCATCCGTTTTTCCTGTGGGCCGTCGGAAAGGCGGAAGAAGCATGAATTATATCGAAAACATCTTCATCTGCCTGACCGCACCGCTGCTGACCGCGGTGATCTGCCTGAAGGGCACCCGCCGGAGAATGCTCCTCTTCCTTCTGGCGGGGATGACCGCCTGCCTGTTTTCCTCTTATATCAGCACCTTCCTGGCCGCTGCCCTGCACGCGGACCGGCTTTCGGCATCGCTGGAGATCGCTCCGATGGTGGAAGAGATCCTGAAGCTTTTCCCGCTGCTGTTTTACCTGATGGTCTTTGAACCGCGCATCGAAGACGCGGCCGGCAGTATGCTGATGATCGCGGCCGGCTTTGCCACCTTTGAAAATGTATGCTACCTGACGGCTAACGGGGCCGCCAACATGCTTCACCTGCTGATCCGGGGCTTCGCCACGGGAGCCATGCACGTTGTCTGCGGAGCGATCGTCTCTGTCGGCTTGTTCTACCTCTGGGACCGGCTCTGGCTCCGGGCCGTCGGAACGATCGGTCTGCTGGCCCTGGCGGTCACGTATCACGGGATCTTCAACATCCTCGTCTCACAGACAGGGATCGCCGCCCGCATCGGGTACGTCATTCCCCTCCTCACCGCAATCCTGCTGCAGATGAAGGTTAAAGCAGTCGGCAGCCGGTAAGTCAGCCGTTTAAACCGGTGACGCTTCGCGCCTTTTGATCGATCACCCCCAGCACAAAACCCATCTCTCCGGAATTTACACCATAAAGATCCGCCGCAAGGCGGCACTGCTCGATCAACTTTTCACCTTTCACTGCGCGAATCGCAGATTACGGGGTGGGAATTTTTTTCATTTCCGTATCTTTTAAATCAGAACACCAAATAAAAGAGGGCAAATGAGAACTGCCGAACAGCGGGCTGCCGCGGTGCATCAAAGGACAGAAGAACTCAGGCGCCGGAGGGAAAAGATCATGCTTTTCCTGACGGCTGTGTGTTCATGCATCCTGCTGGCGGTCCTCGTTCCCCTGACCGCGCGGCTTGCAGGCCCTTCCGCCGAAGATCCGGGCGATGTGTTCACCGGCGCGGCGCTGCTGGATGAGAGCGCCGGCGGCTACCTGCTGGCGGCTGTGCTTTCTTTCATGGCCGGCATCACGGTCACTGTCCTCTGCATCAAATACAGGGACCGTTCCCGAAACCCCCGCGGCTCCAACCGAAGCGCGGAACAAGTGAAAAAACCGGATCCCCATCCGGAGAATAAAGGAGAATAAACCATATGAAAACCAAAATGCTGATCGCCATGATCATTATCGTACTGGCCGCCATTCCGGCAGCTGACGTTTTCGCACAGGACAGCTTCACCTTTGAAGTGACGGAAGGATTCAGCTTCGCTGAAGAATCGGATTTCGCCGCCATCGATATCTCCGTCCCGCGGGTCAGCGGCATGGCGGATGAAAATGACGAGATCCTGCTCAACGCCCATTTTCTCGCCAAAAAGGACGAGATCATCGCCGATTATAAACAAAACACGGAAATGGCAGCGGCGAATTACCCGGACGGGAACGGCCCGCATTTCGAATACAAGTATTCCTGGGAGATCGTAACAGACGATGAGGATCACTTCGTCATCTGGACGACATATTTCTTCGCCGCGGGATCTGCCGGCGAGCAGAATGAATTCTTCAACCTGGACAAAAAGACCGGGAAGCTGCTGGATTTTGATGCGGACGCGGTCACTTCTCTTGAGGAGATGACGAAGGTCCGCGAACAGATCTTCACGTCGATGAACAACGCCAACCTTGCGGGAGCGGATTTCTGGACGGAAGGCGACGCGCTGGATGTTCAGCTCGGACAAGTGCGTTACCTGAACCACTGGTATTACAACAAAAACGGTGAACTGGTCATCTGCTTCGACGGGGCCGAGATCGCGCCGGCTTCCAGAGGTACGGTGTATTTTGTGATAGGGAATAAATAGGGGTCAGGGGTCAGGATCCAGGATTCAGGGAATGGCAGGGCCGGACTCCGGAGAACATTGCTCCGGGATCCGGGGGTTGACGGGAAGAATTGGCTGAAAGGCTGATTTTACAGAAGGGCAGTTTGCAGGTATGGCGGTTCAGGGTGAAAAACAGACGAAGGCTCCCGGCAGGGAACAAAATGTCCGTCCGGAAGAACAGTTCGTTCCGGAACAGGCTGCGTTCGGCCTGCCCAACAGCTTTCTGGCGGCCGCACCCCTTCCGCCGCCCCCGGGTACCCCCAACAGCGTCATGCGCGAGATGCTCACGGACCGGCAGATCCCCGAAGCGGAGGATGAGGCCGACAGGCTGTCGGCAGGGATCCGGTACGGGACCCCGGATTCGGTCCGCCAGCAAATGGGGCACCGGCTGGGCGCTGACTTCTCTTCCGTACGTTTCCATTCAAATTCCGAAAGCATCCACAGGAACGAATCCCTGGGGGCCCGGGCATACACCCGGGGAAGCGACGTTTTCTTCGGCAGGGGCGGATTCGATCCGTCAGTCGCCGCCCATGAGCTGGTCCATACGGTCCAGCAGCAGGCTGTTCCCGGACATGTGTCACAGTCCGTTTCCTTCGGCGCCGTGCAGATGAAAAAGAAATTCTGGGCCGGCAAACTTGTTGATCAGGTAAAAGCGTCCGAATCGCCGGAACCCGAAGAGGAACAGAAAAGAAATATCGCCGCGCACGGACGCCCCGTAAAACTAGGTTTATGGCAGCGGTTCCGCAATTTCCTGCACAGACACAGTCCATTTGCCAAAAGACGCCGCAGATCCCATGATCATCTGCTGGATGAAGAGCCTTCAGCAGCTGCAGCCCCTTCAGGAAGTCCGGATCTGACAGCGGCGGCTGTCTCCCCTGAACCGGAGGATGACGGAACGAAAAAGGCCTCTGAGGGAGACGCAGAACCAAAATCCGAAGGGGTCTTAGGCCTCCCTCTGGCTGCTGAACCGAACGCGAAATTAAAAATTGATGAGAATGACGATGACGATGGTGCTGTACCTTTTGATGACTGGCTAAATGAACGTGAACCGGAGGAGGCACCGGAACCGGCCGTCCCGAAAGCGGAAGTCCCGGCGACACACGTAATAACAGATGAAGAAGACGATGGATCTTCCACCGGATCCGAAACAACGGAAGAAGACCGTTCCGAAGCTGATGAAGAAGACGATAAAAAGAATGAAAGGCTCCAGATCACAGGTCAGAATGAAATACGGATATTCTGGGAAAACAAGATTTATGATATTTCCGTAGAAGACGGCGATATGAGGATCCTGGAACAGCAGATCGGAGGACCTGAAGAGGAGGGATCCGAAGACGAGGGTCCGGCACTGCTTTCGGTCGTTATAGGGGAAAACAACGACGTATCAATTGTTTTTGATACTTTCAACATATCCGGACAGGTGATCAAAGAAACCGCGCAGGAAGAACCGGATGAATTATCCAAAAAAGATGATGATTCGATCGCGGACAGCGATGATGACGATGATGAAGAGGAAGAGGAAGAGGAAGAGGATGAGAACGATCCGCTGATCGACAGGCAGGTACAGGCTTATATCAGAGCGCACAACGCCATGGTCCAACAGGGTATGGGACATGATAAGGGCCGGGTCAGCACAGGCGGTGCGATGGGGAAGGCAAAACAGGCCGCAGACCTTCTCGGAGCGGGGAAAAGTGTTTCCTCTCTGATCACCGAGGGGGACCGTGTGAGAGACGCACTCCGTCATACGGGTTTGGGTGCAAAACATTCTTCCCGTGACTTTGTTGTAAAGCATGAGCCGGTCCTCAACGCTCAGACAAACCTGATCGGAACCGGCGCGGCGCTTATTTCGACCGCGACCAACGCCGTGGACACGGTGAATAATGCAAAAAAGGTTACTCAGGGCGCAAATCCTGTAGAAGCGGTTGCCTCCGGTACCAAAACGCTCACATCGGTGGCCGATGCCGGGGCAAGCGGTGTCAAGTTCCTGGCCTCAGTCGGTGCCTCCGGGGTCACTCCCGCCCTGGACTTCGTACCCTTCGTGCAGGCGGGCTCCGGTGCTTTTAACAGTATTGTCGGATTTGGCGGCGGGATCCGCCACAGATATCATCTCCACAAGGTCCATGAACAGCAGAGAGAGCTTGAGAGAAGGATGAACTCGGGCATCCCCGCGGCCGCGGATGCGGAAGGCCCCGAAGCAGAGGATGAAATGCCACCGATCGTTTCTGTGGATGATCCGGCTGAAGACGTTCCGAACCCGATGGAAGAGGATGAGGAAGAACCGGTCATCAGACACGCGGATGATGATGAGGAAGAAGCCCGGCCGGCAGATGGCAGATCACCGGAACAGAAAGAAGCAGACCGAAGGCATATGATGCGGATCCTTAGGCAGATGGAAATGGTCGAGGAAAGAAAACGAACCGGCGGCACCGTACAGGGCACACAGGGACTTGTCGCTTTTGGCGGAGGGCTCGCTGCAGGACTGGCCGGTCCGCTGATGCCCGTCGCTTCCGCCGCCATCGGCGGCGCAAGCGCGGGTCTGGCGCTCGGACGCTTTGCTTATGACAAGAAGAAAAAGAGCATGACGCGTGAACAGGTGATCTCCGAGGATCTCGGGATCGACTGGAAACGGGAGATCGCCATCGTGAGAAGAAGCGTTCCCTATGGTAAATATCTGCCCCCGATCCGGGTGCGGAAGATCATCCTCAAGGCATACGGCTTCCAAAAGGGCACCCGCCATGAGGCCTACGCCTATCTGACCCAGCAGCGCGCCAATTTCATGTGGGACCAGATGAACAGTGGGAATGAAGACGCGGATATTGCCGAGAATGCCTTCAACGCTGTCGGTGTTCACAGAAGGAAAGGCCGATACCAGGAAGGAGCAAAGCAGCTTCTTGCTCAATATATGATGTAGAATTAGTTATTAGTTATTAGTTATTGGTCATTGGTTATGGTTATTGGTTGCCAGTTGGTTAATGATGGCTCTTACTGTTAACGAATGACCATTGACTGCTGACGAATGACCGGTGACCAGCCCTCAGTTACAAGGAGAACAAATGGATATCAATCAGTTTTTTGCGGAATTGGATAAACTTTTGAAGCAGATCGGGCTGCAGACCGCTGCGCTGCAGGGGAAGGAACCGCAGATCGGCATCACGCTCCGCACACTGCTGCCGGTAACGGAAAAAGGCGATATGGTCATGCTGGAATTTATGGCAGCCCCTTATACGGAGGACGCAAATATCCTTCAGATCTTCACCACGCTGATCCCCGAGATCGGTCCCGGATATGAGGCGCTGAAGGAAATGACGCTGGACTGGAACCTGACATGCCGGCTCGGGGCTTTCGGCATCTATCGTGAAGGACGTCAGTTTTATCATAAATATAATTACCCGATGCCGCTGGACGTCCCCGCCGATGAGATGGCACTGGAGATCTTCTACCTCATCCACCTGATCCAGGACGAGATCATTGAAGTCTATCCCGACGCTGTCAGACTTTCCGGGCAGCCGTAACGAGACCCGCCTGCAGATGAACAGACTGCCGGATATGCCTTTGCAAAAATGCTCACTTTCGCTTATCATAAATAATAACTATTTATAATGATCCTGCAAGGAGATATCAGATGAAAAAAGGTATTATTTTGCTGCTCGTTTTACTGACCGTCCTGACAGCCGGCGCGGTTCAGGCGGATGACCTGGCCGACGTGATGCAGAACGGTGTCCTGCGCATGGGGACCGCTCCCGAATATGTTCCCTTCGTCTTTTATGATGAAAACGACAGCCTGACCGGGATCGATGTCGCACTGCTCGAAGAGATCGCCCGCCGTATGGGCGTCAAACTCCAGACGATCGATATCGCCTTCGACGGGCTGCTCGACGCGCTGGAGATCGGCCAGGTCGATATCATCGGCCGCGGCATGGCTAAAACCGCAAGCCGCCAGGAACGGATCGATTTCACCCGGGTCTATTACCGGGGGGACGCGCAGTTCATCGCCCTTTCATCGCTCGCAAAACCTGCTTCCGTGGATCACAGCAGCTTCAAGGGGCTGAAGATCGGCGTCCAGAAAGCCACCAGCTTCGAACAGTGGATCCGGGATAACCTCATCAGCGACGGCTCCGTGAATGCGAAAGACGTTTACCTCTACGCCAATGCCGAAGATCTGATGAAGGCGCTGGACCGCAAAGACGTGGACCTGATCGTTCTGGATGAGGATATCTACGAATCCCTGTACCGGCCGACAGGTCAGTATCAGGTCTTCTATGTGGGGTTCCTTGAAGAAAATTACGCCTTCGGGCTCAGGAAAGGCTCTACGCTGACGGACGTGGTCAACGGACATCTGCTGAACATGCTGAAGGACGGCACCGCCCAGAAGATCGCCGAAGGCTTCTTCAGCCGGGATTATACAAACACCTCTCAGGCCGAGATCGTCCGCCCGACACAGGCACCCACCGCCGTTCCGGTCATTCCGACCGTCGTCATCCCGACCCAGGCGCCCGCCCCCGCTCCGGCAGCCTGCATCAACTCCATGACCTTCACCGCGGACGTCACCATCCCGGACGGCCATCAGGTCTCCCCGGGCGAACACTTCCGCAAGATCTGGCGGGTCTACAACAACGGGACCTGCACCTGGACCCCGGCCTATTCCTTCGTCTATGTCTCCGGCAACCGGATGAGCGGGAACGACATTGTGGTCCCGGTGAACGTCGCCCCGGGCCAGACCGTCGACCTGGCTGTTGACTTCATCGCTCCGAACGACCCGGCCACCTACAAGGGCTACTGGCAGATGCGCGCCCCGCAGGGGACCAATTTCGGCGAAACGATCTGGGTGAAAGTGCGCGTTCCGGGCAGCCAGCCGGTCTATCCGACACCCACCCCTGAAGACGGACAGCACTACGTCCCGATCACGATCAACTCCTTCTACGCCGACAGCTATGAAGGCTATCCGGAAAGCTGCGTGACCGTCCACTGGTCCACAAAAGGCGCTTCCGCGGTCGAGATCCTCGTGGACGGCTCATCCGTCCATCAGTGGGATGACGCGAACGGATCCCGGCGGATCTGCGACCGGTTCTGGGATCCCGGCGCCTACAACATCCAGCTGCACGCCCTGAACGTGGTCACGGACGCCTGGTCGTCCTTCACCTACACCAGCATCAAGCACCCGACCGGCCTGATCTTCCCCGACGGACCGGATGATGCTCCCGGAGATTACCACCCCACCGGCCTGATCGTCCCGTAAAGCAGCCGAATCAAAGCAAACACAAATGAGTCAGATGTACCAGGTACATCTGACTCATTTGTTTCTCTTCCCGCTGTTGGCGGTTCCCCTGATCTCCTCATGATAAAAATAGTCGACAATTGTCGGATGACCCTGCGGGACCCTTTCATAGGGCATTTCGTTATCCACAAAGCGGCAGTTGTTTCGATTTGCCATCAGTTCCGCCTGTTTCTCGAGAGATTCAAAATACGCGCGGTTCTTCCGATCGTAGATCTCTTCATATAACGGCAGCAGGTCCGAATGCTTTTCGGCGATGTAATTCATGATGTTCGCCTTAAAACCGCCGCGGAGGTTCAGGTTTTCCAGCCAGACAAGATCGCACTGGTCTTTCACCCGCTCGAAAATCGCTTCAATATCGGTGATGCCCGGGAAGACCGGGGAAATAAAGCAAACGGTACGGATCCCGGCATCATAGACCTGTTTCATGGCCGAAAGTCTGCGCTCAATGCTGACTGCGGCATCCATATCATTTTTGAATTCCTCATCAAGCGTATTGACCGACCAGGAGACGGTCAGGAGGTTATGCCGGTTCATTTCCAGCAGCAGGTCCATATCCCTGAGGACAAGGTCCGACTTGGTGCAGATCAGAAGGTCCGCACCGCTGTTTTTCAGCTCTTTCAGCAGCCTTCTCGTGTTTTTATATTTCTCCTCCAGCGGGTTATAACCATCCGTCACGGTGCCGATATTGACTTTCTGTCCGGCATATTTTTTCGGATTTTTGATCTCGGGCCAGTCCTTGACATCCATAAAGGTGCCCCAGTCTTCCGTATGTCCGGTAAAACGCTTCATGAAAGAGGCGTAGCAGTATCTGCACCCGTGCGGACATCCGACATAGGGATTTACCGAATACCCTCCGATCGGGGTATTGGCTTTGGTCATGATGCTTTTGGTTTCGACACGGCCTGTTTTGATGTGCGGCATTTCCATGTTTTCTGTTCCTCCAATACTTTCATATATTCATCCGGCAATTCCTGGATCATGCGTTCTTCGCCCATGATCGGGACGAGATCTTCCTTCCAGAAAACCGGGATCCCGATTTCATGCGCCTGAGCCGTCAGTGACTCTGCCCACGCAGGCGATGTCCGGACCTTCCGGCTCTGCGCACCGGTCATCGACCCAATGACGATCCAGTCAATGCCGGTCAGGTCGACCGTTCCGGGATCATCAAACAGCGGCTCAAAGGTCACGTGAAATTTTTTGGCCCGGACGTGCTCCCTCAGAGCGTCAATTCGCCATAATTCGGATCTTCTTGTGACAGTCACGCCGAACCAGGCATTTTCGATTTCGGTATCGATATCCAGCAGATCCGGTCTTTTTGAGAGAAAAAGATACTGATGCTGCGGATTCACCGCTGCTTTCGCCAGGACCTGCCCGATCCACTCCGGCTTCCAGCCGGAAAGATCACTCATCCCGGTGAGAAGAAAATTATGCGGTTTCGGGTTTTCCATCAGCCGCAGCTTTTCCGGAAAAAACACCGGAACCGAAAAATCGTCCGTCATATGGAACCGCCTGGTATTATTCCGGGCGTAACAGTACGGACATCCCACCGTACATCCGATCACGAGATTCAGATTCTGGATCTGATCTTTAATGCATATGCTCATTTGCCGCTCCGCTGTTCAAGATTTTCACGGATCCGGTCAAGATAGGATTCGAACCGGCTGATCTCATCCGGGGTAAAACCCTGATAATAAATATCCGTCATTTCATTCGACACCGCGTCGTACTGTTTCTGCAGCCCTCTGGCCTTTTCCGTAAGATACAGCAGGGTCTTCCTCTTGTCCGCGCTGTCCGGCTGTCTGCAGATCAGGCCGGACTTTTCCATTCGTTCCAGCATGCTCGTCAGGGAAGTGATGGCGAGGCCGCATTTATCGGAGAGCTCCCGAATGGAAATTCCGTTTTCCTGCCACAGGACATACAGGATCCTTCCCTGCGCGCCATTAAATGCATCCACATCTTCCGCAGCCAGGATCTTTTCAAAGATCCGGTCGCCAAGCTGTTTCAGTTTTGATACGGTAAACCCGACATTTGTTGCCATATAATATACTCCTATATAGTTGTATTTATTATACTATATAGGAGTATATTGCGCTTTTTATTATGACATTGACAGAGACAGTGAACCGAAGTGAAGGTCACCGCAGCTATTCACCCTTCACTATTCACTGCGGATGTT
The DNA here is from genome assembly GCA_902795255.1 of uncultured Chloroflexota bacterium. The sequence continues at coordinate 31,793 of CADBKS010000002.1, read as the reverse complement.
CGGAAAAAAAGGTGTGAGAGGCTTCGCCTCTCACACCTTTTTTCTGAACATCCGCATAAACCCTCCCGACTGGCGGTATTTCCAGCGGTCAGCCTGGAGCTTTTTCTGGCGTTTCTCATACTCCTGCACCGTTGCGATGCTGGCCTTTTTCGCGCCCTTGCCATGGGTATAGACGTCGGAGAAGGTCTCGGCAAAGAACTCAAAAGCGGCGTTCCGACCATAGTTGGATGTGATGTTCCGGTCCTGAAGGACCGGACTGTGCATCGTGTCCATCTCTCCTTTGGTGTATTCGATGTCGTTCCCGTAGGAGCTCTTGTATTTTCCCTTCTTTTTGAAGAACTTGATCCCCTTTTTCTGCTTCGGGGTCAGGATGTTCCCGTTCAGCAGGACTTCCTTGAGGATGTCGTTCTCCGTCTCATGGCGTTCGTTGGCCTGTTTTGCGGCTTCTTTAGAGCTGTTGTCGGCAACAAAGTTGTTGGCCAGGATGTGTCCCAGCTCGTGGTTGCCGGCGTGGTCCCAGTCACCGTTCCAATCCTTGCTCGCGTCGCGGAAACGCTCCGCCTGACGGCGTTCCATATCCGCCTCTTCCCCTTCGCGGTCCTTATAGACATTGTAATAGATCGGGGATTTCCTCCGCCCGCCGTAAGTGGCGATGGTGCCCATTTTTTCCTTCATATCCGTCTTCATGACCTTGAGGTTGCCGATGGTCCCGCGCAGCTCCGGATAGTCCCAGACCATGCGTGCCATGTTCTTGAGCTTGTTTTTCACGAGGATCAGGTCCGGCGTGAAGGAGCCCTCGTCGGTCTCGCGCATATAGTCGACGTCCGCATCTTTGTTGCCGGTAAATTTGGCAAAGGCTTTATAAGCGTCCTGGAAAGTCTCGGCGTTATCGATCTCCTGCTGGATCTTCGCGACCTCGGGGATGTTGCCGGGGTTGAAAGAGGCAGCCTCACCGCCCTCATCAGCATACTGGTAAGAACGCTTGCTCACCTTGCGCTTGGGGGCATCGTGTTCATATTTCGGAGCACCCTGGAGCATGCCGGTCTGGATCGCCAGCTCCTCGGCCTGGTATTCGCCCAGGCGTTCCCGCAGCCCCTGGAGCAGGGCCTTGTACTGGCGGACGCGGGTCCCCACCTTGAAGAGCCCGACGCTCTTGCCGGCCATCTCCTTGAGAATGTCGCGCATGGCATAATCCTGATAAGCCGCGCGGACCATGAAAGAAACGCCGCCTCTCGGGGTGTATTTGATCTTTTTTGCCGCCTTGATGTTGCGGATCAGGTTCTTGATGTCGGGCTCGATCTGGTGGTAGACCTTGAGCCCGCGTCCCCGGCTGAGGGTCTGGACGATGCGGTTCTCCACATCCGCGAGGCCGTTAAGGTCGCCCGCGATCGGTCCCTGATATTCACCCTCCTGAAAGTCCGCGGCAGTAGCCTTTTTGTTCTTCTCTTCTTTCTTCGGCTTCATCTGGACCGCGCCGGTGGGCATGGAGACCCCGGTCTCCCCGCGGACAGCACCCTGCTGGACCGTATGGACCAGCTCATGGGCCGCGATCCCCGGCTCGAAACCGCCGCTGCCGAAATAAACATCGCTGCCCCGCGTCCAGGCGCGGGCGCCCATCGCATCCCCGCGTGCCCGGGAGGCGGCATCGCTGTGGAAGCGTACACCGGAGAAATCCGCTCCGAGACGGGAGCCCATCTCCGACTTCACACCTGAAAGGGAACCGGTATTCACGCCGGCGCTGAGCCGGTCCGCCTCATCTTCGGCGGCCCCGTCCTGCATGACGCGCATGACGATACTGTTGGGGAGCACCCCTTTGTTTTGGGGTTCCTCATGCAGATCCGGTATTTCTTTCTGATCGGCAGCAGGAGTCTGCCGCGCAAACGCCTTTCCCATCTATTGTCCCTTCAGCTTTTTTCCGACGATATGTTTATTATAATGCAGTTCCCGGCAGGAAAAGCGCACTTCGGGTAGACGTTCCGCCCAGCGATCGTTGATCGGTCATCAGCCGGCAGTCATTTCCAGCTGCTGCGGCATTTTTCCACCGCGCCTGCAGGGCAGATCTCCATGCAGTTCCCGCAGTGCAGACAATGATTCTGCTCGATGAGGAAAGGAATCTGATCACACACGATACAGCTCTGCGGACAAACCTCTGCGCATCTGCCGCAGCCGATACAGGCATCCGTAATTCGGTAACCCTCCGCCTTTTCCTGAATGCCGCCAAAAGTGAAGGACGCCCGTTCGATCGGTTTTTTAGAAAGATCAAACCATTCTCCGGAGCCTTCAAAAATCCAAAAGACCGTCAGCGCCTGTCTTGACTCATCGGTGGGATAGATCCGGTACATATACGGATTCTTCTCCAGAAGCTCGGGGATTTTTGCAAAGCCAAGTTCTCTGACCTTTCCGCGGACGGAGACGGCCACACTGGACATGGTGTCCCTGCCCTTCACCGCCGTCAGCGCGATATAACCCCGCCTGACCAGGCGGTCATAAAAGCCTTTTCCTTTCGCCGTAAGAAGGTACAGACCGGTTTCGTCACTGTCCATCATATCAATGGCTGCCGTAACCGGAAGCCCCTCATCATCCACCGTCGCCACTACACATGTATGGATCTCCTGTACAATATAGGCAAGATAGTCTTTTGCTTCCATGATCGGCTCCTTTACGGCGATGCCCTCACTGGAGTCCTCTGTGATCAAATTTCGTCTTTCAGCAGATCCCGCATTCCTGCTTCAAGGTCTGCAAGTGTGAATCTGCGCATTTCATCTTCCATTGCGTTCTGAATGGCTTTCAGCTTGTCGTCCAGCAGCGCATGGATATTCCTGCCCACCGGGCACTCCGGATTCGGCGCCTCGTGAAAATGAAACAGATCGCCGTGTTCCACCGGTTCGATGGCCTGATACACATCATAAAAGGTGATCTCGCCAAGCGGCCGGGTCACGGTAATGCCGCCGGTTCCTCTTGCCACGGTGATCAGGCCCGCGTTTTTCAGCTGGGTGAGGATCTTACGAATGATGACCGGATTCGTATTGATGCTTCGGGCGAGAAAATCACTGGTCACCTTGCATTCATCCCTGAAAACCTCCACACATGTGAAAATGTGCAGGGCAACCGTAAATCTGCTTGAAATCTGCATGTTTCCCACCTCCGGATAACCGGTATTATTTTACCTCACTTTCGCTCTGATCCTCATGACAGCTGTCAAAACTTACCGTTATGATTCTTCCAGGTATCCTTTGGCGCGATCGTCTCCATGACATCCCAATGCTCCGCGATCTTTCCGTTTTCGATCCGCCACAGATCATAGTAGGAAGTGGGAGTCCCGCCGAAGGTTCCTTCGGAAACCGCCAGCACATAGTTGCCCTGTGCAAGGACCTGATGGACTGTATCATAGATCATCTGAATGCCCTGCCCGGCAAGCGCGCTCAGCGCGGCACCGAGGCCGGAGAGACCGTCGGCAATACCGGTATTATGCTGGATATATGTGTCGCCATCGAAATAAGACGGCGTTTTCTCAGGCGCCTTGCCCTGCAGGACATCATGCAGGAAATTCCTGGCGATCTCACGGTTTTCTTCGGTCTTGTCTAAATCCTCCAGCTTGTCACAGCCGTCGATCTGGGTATGGCCGGAGGGATTCGGTGCGGCCTTTTCGGCAAGGTTGTCCCAGTGTTCCGCGATTTTTCCTTCCGCATCGAAGCGGAAGATATCGAAGGCGACCTGTTCACCCATCCCGGCAAAGTTGTAAACTGTCTGCAGGAACACTTTGTCGCCATCCTCAAAAGCACGGATGTTCTGCACGGTGGTTTTTACGGGAGCTGATGCAAGGTACGCGACACTGCCGACGAAAGCATCACGGCCCGTGCCGTACGCAAGATTATGCTGGATGTATCCCTCAGCCAAAAGGGAAGCCGCTTTTTCCGTGTCACCGGAAGCAAAAGTGCCGATAAGAGCGAGTGCTTTTTCAATATTCGTCATCATCAAGATCCTCCGTTGGCCTGATTTGTTGTAACCTTCATTATTTCATCAGGCAAAGATAATATACCAGGGTCTTGTTGTAATGTCAATAGTTACATCAATAAATTTCAAAAATTCATGACAATTCGATTCACTCCGTGATTTCTGTATTGCCGAATCGAACCGGACACGGCTTCCGCTGACTCATTCCCTCCGGCAGAACCGGTTATACATATGTAACAAATGCAGAAAGATCCATTGACACGGTGTCAGTAAGCGTATAAAATACGATTATTGACACCGTGTCAGCAAACAGGATCGGAGAGAATATGATCAAAGGGACCCCCGCGTTAATTTCAAAACGCAGAGAAGAAATCATCAATGCCTGCGAGCATTTATATCAGACCATGAGCTTCAAAGATATCACGCTCAAGGATATCAGCAAGGAGACGACCTTTTCCCGTCCGACGATCTATAACTACTTTCAGACCAAAGAAGAGATCTTTCTCGCGCTCTTCGAACGGGAATATGAGCGCTGGAACGAAGATCTGGCCGCGATCCTGAACAGCAGCGAAACGCTCACCCGGCAGCAGCTCGCGGAAGCTCTCGCGGGATCCGTCACAAAACGTCAGCAGCTGCTCAAACTTCTTTCCATGAACAACTATGACATGGAGGCCAACAGCAGGCAGGAGCTGCTCACGGAATTCAAAACCGCCTACGGCGGCTCTATGCACCTGGTAAACGCCCTGCTGGAAAAATTCTGCCCGGACATGAGCCGGGAAGAGCGGCAGCGATTTATTTATATGTTCTTCCCGTTCATGTTCGGGATCTATCCTTACACGTCCGTCACAGAAAAGCAGAAGACCGCCATGAAGGATGCAAATGTCGGTTACGTATATCAGTCCGTCTATGACATTACCTATACCTTTCTGATCAGGACCCTGAGTACTGGACAGCGGACCGTAATGGAAATGCAGTAAATTCATTTCGCATTCATTCAGAGCAGATCTCACCGGGACGATTCTTTACGTTTCTTTTATTCATCCGGAGGCATTGAATATGAAAAAGACTCATCTGATCATCGTATTATTTGCGCTGACCGCGGTGCTGCTGAACGCGTTCGCAGCTTCCGCGCAGGAAGCGAATGTTCCCGCTGTTTATTTCACCGCGGATATCTCTCCGGAAGGGCTGCAGCGGGTTTATGAAGCCCTGAACTGGACCCACGGGGACCGGGTGGCGGTCAAAGTCTCCACCGGCGAACCGCCGAACAGCAACTACCTGCGCGCCGAACTGATCGGGCCCTTCGTTCAGTCCCTGAACGGCACGATCGTCGAATGCAACACGGCATACGGCGGTTCCCGCTCCAACACATCCATGCATAAACAGGTCGCCGCAGACCACGGCTTCACCGCTTTCGCGGACTTCGACCTGATGGATGAGGACGGCGAAGTGGAATGGCCGGTGACCGGCGGTACGAGGATCAACCGGGCCATCGTCGGCAGCCACGCGGAAAATTACACAGACTGGGTGATCCTTTCCCACTTCAAAGGCCACGCCATGGCCGGGTTCGGCGGTGCGATCAAAAATGTCGCCATCGGCATGTCCTCCCCCAGCGGGAAGGTTTACGTCCACACCGCCGGGACCAGGACCAGCGGCGGGATCTGGTACAGCGACCAGGATGCCTGGCTGGAGGCTATGGGTGAAATGGTCACCGGGGTCCGGGACCATGTCGGCGCGGAACACATCATTTACATCAACGTGATGAACCGCCTTTCGGTTGACTGTGACTGTGACGGGAATCCCGCCGAGCCGGATATCCATGACATCGGCATTCTGGCATCGACTGACCCGGTCGCGCTTGACCAGGCCTGTGTGGATCTTGTCTGGCAGGCCGAGGGGAATGAATCCCTCGTCCGAAGGATCGAATCCCTGCATGGCATCCATACACTGGAGCATGCGGAAGAGATCGGTCTCGGCAGCAGAACTTACGAACTGGTCGATCTGGATAACTGAAAACTTCCGGGCCGGTATCCGTGAACAAACAGACCGTGACAATACAGAAAAAATTTTGAGAGGGGAGCAGAACCAATGAAATACACAAAACTCGGAAATTCCGATTTGAACGTTTCCCGCATCTGTATGGGATGCATGGGGTTCGGCGACCCGGCGAGAGGACAGCACAGCTGGACGATCGATGAGGAACACTCCCGTGAAATCATCCGGCGCGGACTGGAGCTGGGCGTCAATTTCTTCGATACGGCCATCGCCTACCAGAGCGGCACGAGCGAACAATACCTCGGACGCGCGCTGCGGGACTTCGCGAAGCGGGATGAAGTCGTTGTCGCGACCAAATTCCTGCCGCGGACACAGGAGGAGATCGAAAACGGGATCAGCGGACAGCAGCACATTGAAAACATGATCAGCAAAAGCCTCCAGAACCTCGGGATGGACCATGTGGATCTGTATATTTATCACATGTGGGACTGGAACACCCCGCTGTATGACATCATGGAAGGGCTGAACAATGTCGTCAAGGCCGGGAAGGCCCGCTATATCGGGATCTCCAACTGCTTTGCCTGGCAGATCGCAAAGGCAAACGCGCTGGCGGAAATGAACGGATTCGCGAAATTCGTTTCCATCCAGGGCCATTACAACCTGATCTTCCGTGAGGAAGAACGGGAGATGGTGCCATACTGTCAGGAAGAAAACATCGCACTGACACCCTACAGCGCCCTTGCCAGCGGCCGCCTTTCCCGCAAACCCGGAGAAAATGACACCAAACGCGCCGCCGAAGACAGCTACGCAAAATTCAAATATGACGCCACGGCCGCGCAGGACAGCGTGATCATCAGCCGGGTCGCGGAACTCGCGGAAAAACACGGCGTGACCATGACGGAGATCTCGCTCGCGTGGCTGCTGACAAAAGTGACGGCGCCTGTCGCCGGCGCGACCAAACCGCATCACATCGAAGGCGCGGCAAGAGCTGCCGAACTGGAACTTTCCGAAGCTGAGACCGCATATCTTGAGGAGCCGTACGTTCCCCATCCGCTGGCCGGCGTGATGGCGCAGAACAAACCGTCCGCCGCGAAGGAAAAGCACGTCTGGTCCGTCGGGGATCAGAAAATCGGAGCGCGTGCATGAATATCACCGTTTTGTTCGGAAGTCCGAACCGGAAGGGTTCGACCTTTATCCTGACGGACGCCTTCATCAAAGGTGCCGAAGCCAATGGTCACCGCGCCGAATTGATCGACGTCTGCCACGCGGATATCCATCCGTGCATCGGCTGCGTCAAATGCGGATACGAAGGCCCCTGCGTACAAAAAGATGACGTCGGGACGATTCGTCAGAAGCTGCTCGCTTCGGATATGGTGGTCTTCGCAACCCCGCTGTATTACTACGGGATGAGCGCCCAGCTGAAGACCGTGATCGACCGCTTCTGCGCCTATAACAGCAGCCTCACCCGCATGCATTTGCGGTCCGCCCTGATAAGCGCGGCATGGAACGCGGACGACTGGACGTTTGAAGCGCTGTCCGCCCATTACAAAACCCTGGTCCGTTACCTCAGTTTCAGGGATCAGGGAATGGTGCTCGGGTATGGCTGCGGCACACCGTCCGTGACCTCCCGGAGCCGTTATGTTGAGCACGCTTATCAGCTGGGACAGCGTCTCGGCTGACAGGACGTCCGCGGGACCGGTCCTGCGGGGCCGGTCCGGAACACTGTCATTATTTTTGAATCGAATATCCGGCTTATGAAACATTTTACGAAAATCTTTTTTGTCCTGCTGCTGACACTCTGCTTTGCGGGGACCGCAGCATTCACCGGAACCGGTACCGCGTCCGCTCAGGAGAGCGGCAGTGAACCCTCTGATGGTTTTATTTTCATTCCCGGCGGCAGTTTCCTGATGGGCAGCCCGGAATCCGAAAACTGGCGCATTGATGATGAAGTTCAGCACGAAGTCACCGTTCTGCCCTTCTATATCGACGCGTATGAAACAACGCAGGAAGAATATGAACGGCTCATGGGCGAAAACCCCGGAACCTTCAGCGGAGAAAACCTTCCTGTCGAAAACATTTTCTGGTTCGACGCGGTCCGCTTTGCCAATGCCAAAAGCATCGATGCCGGCCTCACACCGGCCTATGCGCTGACAGAGGATACCGTCACCTGGGACCGCACCGCGGACGGGTACCGCCTGCCGACGGAAGCCGAGTGGGAATATGCCTGCCGAGCCGGGACGGTCACGCCCTTCAACGCAGAAAAATCACTGGATGCCGAAGAAGCCAACTTCTACGGCCACTATCCGTATGAGATCGAGGAGAATTACTTCAACAACTCCGTCCTGGAAGCCCGCCCGGGCATCTACCGTCAGACCACGGTCCCTGCCGGCAGCTTCAGCCCGAACAAATGGGGCCTTTACGACTGCCACGGCAACGTGAATGAATGGTGCTGGGATTTTTACGGGGAATATGATGCCGCCGATGCTGCCGATCCGGCCGGTCCCGAAACCGGTACCCGGCATGTTTACCGCGGCGGCGGCTGGAATGACTTCGCCAAGAATATGCGCAGCGCCTACCGTGCCGCGGGACAGGCGGACATGAAAAGCTTCAACCTGGGTGTCCGTCTGGTCCGGAATGCCGGGAATGACCGGTCCGGAACGGTCACAGCCGTCAACAGCGGTCTGCGGACACAGGAAGGGAACAACATCCTGATCGCCTTCTTCTCCTGGAGCGGCAACACCAGACGGATCGCGCAGGAGATCCAACAGCAGACCGGCGCCGACATCATCGAGATCGCCCCGGTCACGCCCTATTCCTCCGACTACAACACCTGCCTGATGGAAGCCCAGCGCGACCAGCATGACAAGGCGCGGCCGGAACTGGCAAACCATGTGGCGCACATGGAGAATTATGACGTGATCCTGCTGGGATACCCCAACTGGTGGGCCTCCATCCCGATGCCGATCGCGTCCTTCCTTGAGGAATATGATTTTTCCGGAAAACAGATCCTCCCGTTCTGCTCCCATGGCGGCGGAAGGTTCGGACAGAGCATCACCGCCATCGCCAAACTCGCGCCCGATGCCAATATCGGGAAAGGGCTTTCCATCCATTATTCCGGCGGCTCGGCCATGCCGGAGGATGTATCGGCATGGCTGACCGAAAACGGCCTGAAATAGAAATATATACATGAGGAGATCTTCATTATGAAAAAGAATTTTGCTTTTATTGTTGTTTTTGTACTGACAGCTTTATTGATGTCCGCGGCGGGCGTATTTGCACAGCAGGCCGCGGCCACACCGGAACCCACCGGCAATGACACTCTGGTCGTCTATTTTTCCGCGACCGGAACCACAAAGCGTGTGGCCGAAACCATCGCGGAGATCACGGAAGCCGACCTTTATGAGATCCTCGCCGCCGATGAATATTCAGACGCGGATCTGAACTGGGGCGACCGGAACAGCCGATCGACCCTTGAACAGAACGACCGCAACGCCCGTCCCGAAATCGCAAGCGATCCCCTGAACCTGGAAGGATATACGACGATTTACATCGGGTACCCGATCTGGTGGGGCGAAGCACCGCGCATCATGGATACCTTCGTTGAAAGCTATGACTTTGAAGAGGTCACCATGATCCCGTTCTGCACCTCCTCTAGCAGCGGCATCGGCAGAAGCGGAAAGATCCTCGAGGAGAACGCGGAAAGCGGGAAATGGCTCGACGGGAAACGCTTCGGCGGAAATGTCTCCGAAAATGAACTGCGGGAATGGATCGCCGGCCTGAAATAAACGGATCCGGCCTCCGCTGAAACCTTCTTACCCGTAAGGATCGGGCTGCTCCCGGCTCCTTACGGGTAAGGCCGGATAAAACAGCCGTGCAGCCCCGCCTTGCGGAGCGGAGGCTTCCCGATTGTCATACCAATGCTCACGACAGAAAAGAGCCCTGATGAGAACCAAAACGCTTTACATTTCTTTACTGATCCTCCTCCTCGCAGCACTGCTGCCGGTGTCCGCATGTGCGGAACAGTCCGGGAAAAACACGCTCTCGATCCGTGTTCCCGCGCCGGGGACCGTTTTGCTGGAAGGGGATATTTCCGCGGGTGACAGGATCCTTCTGTACAGCCGTGAATACAGATCCGCGGACCGGATGATCACGGACCGGCTGCTTTCGGAAACAGCCGCGGAAACGGACCGCACCGTAACACTCAGCTACAGCCCGTACGCGGAGCCCCTGTCGGAGGTTCAGGTCACGCCCGGGTTTGACTATCAGGGCAATGACATCACGATGAAAGCGCTTTACGCTGCCGTGTCGGACGGTACTGCGGAAATCCGCAGTGATCTTGTCTGGCTCGAATGTTATCTCGATACCGGCGTCGTGAATCAGTACTGGTGCTCACTGGCCGGTTCGACCGCCTGCGGAACAGCAGCCGGGGTCATCGCGATGCAGATCTCCTATCCGTCTTCCGGAGACGCGCTCTTCACGCGTCTCAATGACATGCGGAAATACGGACTGCTGGGAGCGGATTTCAGCACCGGGCCTTCGGAATATTACCTCTGCGGGGAACACATATCCAACGCGGTCAACAAATATGTTGCCGAGGAACTTTCCGGGGACCTCGTCCTGACAGACCACCGGGTTCCGGACAAAACCACCGAAGAAACACTGATCGGCCTGCTGACCACCGGACGGCCGGCGGTGATCGAAGTCTGCTACCTGCTCGGCCAGGTGACCCGGGATTTCCAGGGGATCTCCCACTGGATCACGATCAACGGGTTTTCACTCGGTCCGGACGGATATACCTTCCGCTTCGCCGACCCGATCACGGTTTCATACCGGTCCATCACCTCGGAAATGCTCGAAGTCAGCAACGCGAACGTCTCCTACGGGGATTCAGGCTATATCCCGGACCGCTACATCGGCGCCTTCGCATCCCCGCTTTTCTCCCTGCAGTAAAACAACAAGTCACCGGGAAATACCCGGTGACTTGCTTTCTGTTCAAAATACGCTGTTCAGAAGGCGGGGACGGTTGTCTTTTCCACAGCGCTGAAGCGGCCGGCAAAGCGCAAGCCTTCGAATTCTTCCAGGGCTCGGATCTGGTCATCCGAGATGCCCGTTTCATCTTCGGTTTCGATCACATAATAATATCTGCCGAGGCTGCTGCCTTCGGGACGGTCGTGCAGGGAGATCACGTTCAGATCCGCATCCTGCAGCGCCGTCATGAGGTCCCCGAGCCGGGAGCCTTCGGCATCCGCGACAAACACGGCCCTTGTCAGGGTCTCATCATGCAGGGGATCCCCGGAAAGGACGTAGAAGCGTGTCTTATTGGCATCGCTGATCTGAACGTTTTCCGCCAGTATCTCAAGCCCGTAAAGAGCGGCAGCACCGGGAGCGGCCACAGCGGCGATCGATTTGTCCTGCTTTTCGGCCACATAAGCGGCAGCCGCGGCGGTGCTGGCCATTTCCTGAGCCCCGGCACCGGGAAGGTTCTCCGCCCGCCACTGAGCGATCTGCGTCAGGCCCTGCGCATGGGAACAGACGGTTCTGATCTCTTCCAGTTTCGTCCCCGGCACACCCATCAGGGTCTGGCTGATCGGCAGCACGACTTCCCCGGTGACATACACATTTTCCGCACGGATCAGCGCGTCCACATATCCCGCCACGGCGCCGCCCAGCGTGTTTTCCTGAGGGATGACCGCGTGATCGGCACTGCCGGCCATCACGTCCGCGATCGCATCATTTACCGTTTCTCTCGGGACAAAAACGGTCTCATCCCGGAACCAGAACCGTGCGGCTTCTTCGGTATAGGTGCCCTCCGGACCGAGATAACTGACCCAGACGATTTCCCGGTCTTCCGCAAAGACCGATACAGGGATCAGCAGGAGTAAAAAGAGCAGCAGATATTTTTTCATTTCTTTCATTGTCCTTTCCGAAAAACGGGGAAACGGCCCGTGGAATGATGCCGGCCCGCCCATTTTCATATTCCGTTTTGATCATCTCCAAACAATTTTAATTCAGAAAAATACCCTTTCGGAAGAAAATTTTCCGCCTTATTTTTCCGTGAAGGCAAACGGAACACCGCGCCGGGATTTGCCGGAGCACGGTCCGCGGAAGACCTGCGGCGGACGGGAGACCGCTGGCGGATAAAAATGAGCCGGAGGGCCATTTAATCCTCCGGCTCACGCAATAACCGTGATGTGTCAGCCGGACCGGTCGGAATGCCCGGTCCCCGACAGACGCTTCTCTATTGCTTTTTCCACTTTCCTTCGTTGATCTGACGGATGACCTCGCAGTCAAATTTCGGCTGATGGTCATAGGTCAGCAGGCCGTTCTGTTCCTGCATGACGTCGGTCAGCTGGGTGTAGCAGAAGCCCTGCAGCACCGGAGACTCCAGGAAAGACGAAACCACACCGTAATAAAGCTCATAGAAGCGGTTCTTATCCTCAGCGTTGGTATAGCCCCAGCCGGTCTTATCCTCACCGGCCTCGAAGAAGATGCCGCCGCATTCGGTGTTCATGACCGGCTGTCCGGCATATTCATACCCGGGGACGAAAAGCGCCCGGCCCGCCGGACGGTGCTCCAGCGTCGATTCCAGCGAAGCATAGCGTTTGGAAAGGACTTCCTTCTTCGGTTCATAATCGTGGATCCCGATGATATCCGGGATCGTGTGCTCCCAGCCGTCATTGGAGTTGACAAGCCGGGTGCTGTCCAGCGCTTTAGTCAGTTCGACCAGGGCACAGGAGTGATGGGCCTGACGCGGGTCGGAGCTGATATTTTCCACGCCCCAGGATTCATTGAGCGGGGTCCAGGCGACGATGCAGGGATGGTTATAGTCGCGTTTGATGGTCTGCATCCATTCTTCGGTGAAGCGGCGGACATAATCGGTGCTGTATTCAAAGGCGTTCGCCATCTCGCTCCAGACCAGCAGGCCCATCCGGTCGGCGTGGTAAAGGAAGCGCGGATCCTCGACCTTCTGGTGTTTGCGGACACCGTTGAAGCCCATCTTTTTGCAGTATTCGATATCACTGATGAACGCCTCATCCGAAGGAGCCGTCAGCAGGGAATCCGGCCAGTAGCCCTGATCCAGCAGCAGTTTCTGGACATAAGGATAATTGTTCAGCAGGATGACGCCGTTCTCGACCGAGATCTTGCGCAGCCCGAAATAGCTTTTCACCGTATCGACGGTCTTTTCCCCGTCGATCAGCCGGAAGGTCACGTCAAAGAGGCGCGGCTTGCGGGGGCTCCACGCACAAACCGTCGTGAAGTTATCCTCACCCAGGCGTTCCTTGTCCAGATCGACGATCATCCGTCCGGACTTCCGGAAGGATGCGGTCCGTACCTTCGCGACAGGCCTGCCGGCGAAGCTGACCTCAGCTTCAAAGTCAGGTCCTTCCGCGGAAAGCGTGTAATCGAATGTTACCGAACGGCGGTCGAGGTCCGGCGTGATATCCACATTGCAGATATGCTTCTCCGGCAGCGCTTCGAGCCAGACCGTCTGCCAGATCCCGGTGGTCGGGGTGTAGAAGATGCTCTTCGGCACATCCCAGTACTGCTTTCCGCGGGGCGTCGTCATATCTGTCAGGACATCTTCGGCCCGGACGGTCAGCGTGTTTTCACCCGGATGAAGCGCGGATGTGATATCAAAGGAAAAACTCGTATTTCCGCCGGTGTGGCTGCCGACCCATTCGTCATTGACCCGGGCATCGCAGCGGTAATCGACCGCACCGAAATGCAGCATCACCCGGCAGCCGTTCCATGCTTCCGGAAGCATGAAGGTCCGGCGGTACCAGACCACGTCATGCCGTTCATTGATGCCGATCCCGGACATATTGGACTGGAAGGCAAAGGGAACGGTGATCTCCCGGTCAAAAACCGGATCATCGAAAGAAAAATCCCAGGTCCCGTTGAGGTTTTCCCAGGCATCGCGCACAAACTGCGGGCGCGGATATTCAGGTCTCGGAATCGTTGTCATTTTTACTCCTGTTTTTTATACTCACGGCAGTATATACCGCCGGATGAGATTCCTACTATATGAGCTCACTTTGCTGTGTTCATGGCAGCCGGAAGTGAGAAAGAAGCGCGGTACGGTCAGCCCCGTTTTGGCCGGAAGCGGCGGGCAGCGGTCAACTGCAGCTTTCCAGGACGATCAGTTTTCCGAGAAAATCGCCCTGCATCTCCGGCAGCGGCATTCCGCAGTTCATCCAGCCGGCACCCGAATGGGTTTCCCCGGTCTCCCGGTTCCGGTAGGAACGTTCGGGATCCAGACCGCGGGGATAAACGACCGGCACACGGCGTTTCTGCCGGGAAAGGACCTGTACATAGACCATCACGGCCGTACGCTGATCCTTTGTCACCGCCATCATCACGTCATACTCCCCGTTTTCCGCGTAAGAGGCGATCCGGTAATAATCGCCCGTCCGGAATACCGGCCCACAGGTATGATAATTTTCCAGCTGTCCGGGGATCATCGCGAGCTCCGCTTCCGTGAGCTTCGTCAGGTCCAGTTCGTACCCGAAGCAGCCGCAGAGCGAAACCAGCCCGCGGGTCTCAAACGGTGTCACCCGGCTGTTGGTATGGCTCGGGCAGGCGGCCACATGCGCACCCATCGTGGAAAGCGGATAAACCAGCGCGGTCCCTTCCTGGATCTTCAGGCGGTCGACCGCTTCCGTGTTGTCGGAGGTCCAGATCTGCGGGCTGTAATAGAGCATTCCCGGATCAAAACGGGCACCGCCGCTGGCACAGTTCTCAAGCAGCAGCTCCGGAAAATCACTCAGCATCCGTTCCTGCAGTTCATATACGCCGAGCATATAGCGGTGATAAAGCTCCCCCTGACGGTCCGGAGCCAGTGCGAAGCTTTCCACATTGGTCAGCTGGCGGTTCATATCCCATTTGACATATTCGATCTTCGCCGAAGAAAGCACCTCGCGGATCTGTTCGTAAACCGCGTCCCGCACTTCCTGCCGGGAAAGATCCAGCACGAGCTGATTGCGGCTGAGTGTCGGGGTCCGTCCGGGATTCTGCAGCGCGTAATCGGGATGCGTGCGGTACAGATCGGAATCCGGGGAAACCATCTCAGGCTCCATCCAGATACCGAATTTCATACCCAGCTTATGGATCTCATCCGAAAGGTACTTCAGCCCGCCGGGCAGCTTGTTCTCATTGACCTTCCAGTCGCCGAGCGAGCAGTTATCCGAATCGCGTTTGCCGAACCAGCCGTCATCCAGAACGAACATCTCGATACCGGATCTTGCGGCCGTCCGGGCGATCGAGAGCAGTTTTTCCGTATCGAAATTAAAGTAGGTCGCTTCCCAGTTGTTGATCAGGGAGGGACGCGGCCGGTCCCGATACGGGCCGCGGACCAGATGGC
Source organism: uncultured Chloroflexota bacterium (assembly GCA_902795255.1). The sequence goes on along the minus strand of CADBKS010000002.1, from coordinate 16,486 downwards.
CGCGGTACAGATCGTGGAAGGTGCGGGTCATCCCGCCGAGCCCCTGACCGGAAAAGACCAGGACGGCTTCCGGAGTCTGGAAGGACGTCCCCGGTTCAAGTGTCCAGCAAAAACCGCGCGGATGGATCCCCATGACCAGCCGCAGCTGGTCCTGCTGCGTAAGCTCGGCCTGTGCGGTGAAGTTGCCGGAATAAACGAAGTTCATCCCGTAAACCCATCCGCGGTCCTGTGTGGCCGTGTGCTCCAAAAGCGCGATAAAGGGATGTTCCTCATGGGAGGAGATCCCGCGTTCCGAACTGACGCCCTGTTTTCCGGGGCAGAGCGGGCGGCGGTTCTGCATCCGCTCATAAGCCCAGGTGCCGTGCAGGGTCAGCACATCAAAATCACGGTTCGGCATATCCAGACAGGCGGAAAGCGCTGCCGTCAGACGGACAGCAGCCGTCCCCTTATTACGGATACACGCACTCCGGCAGACCGCGTCGTTATCTTCAAAGACCGTATAAAACAGGCTGACCTCAAGCTGAAGGACCGGGTCCCGGCAGATCAGTTCAAGGGTCGTACAATCCTCATCGCTTCCGTAACAGGCGGGAAGGCCTTCAAGCTTCGGTTTTCCGGGAAAAATGCTGTGACCGGCATAAACCAGTCCGCAGGCCCGTCCGCCGTCCGCTGTTTCAACACTCAGGCAGGGTTCGCGGAAATCGCCGGTCCCGCCCGTTGAATACTCCATCGGCAGGCTGCTGAGATAACGGAGCTGGTTCCCCGTTTCCGCGTAGGCTTCCGGACGCTCAAAACCCAGCCAGATCAGCTGCTTCAGATCATCGTCCGGGACCCGCGGCCCGTAATACAGATGGGCAATAAAACCCTCGGCATCGACAATGCCGATTAGATAAGACGTCCGCGGCGTGCGGAGGTGAAAAACGCGTTCTTTTTCGTTCCAGGTGATCCCCATTTTTTTCTCCCATTAAAATGACATGCTCATTCCGTCCCAGGTGGCAATCATACCATATTTCGCTGCCTGAGCGGTGATCTCATCATGCAGCCAGCCGCCGTTGTGGGAAAAATGGTTGACAACAAACAGCGTGTTCCCGTCCGCGAGCCCTTCCCGGAGCAGCAGTTCCTTCTGTTCCGCGGCATCCTTCAGGCCCATATGGTTTTTTCCGTCCCGCAGCCGCTGCTGGGTGCAGTCCAGGCTGACCAGTTTCAGCGGATGAACACAGCGCCGGAGCGTTTCGATATTCTCTTTCGTCAGTGCGCCGGTGTCATGGGCATAGAGCACGGCTTCTGTCCCACAGGCAATATGGTAAAACAGACAGTTCTCATTCCTGTCATGCGTCGCCCGCAGCGCGGTGATCGTATACGGTCCGGAGACCGCGGTCTCGTTCGGCATGATCCGGTGAAAACGGAACCGTTCGCGTATTCCTCCAAGACTTCCGCAAAGGGTTTCGACCTTGTGTTCCACCCTGTCATTGCCGAATACCTGCATCTGTCCCGGATACGTATGGGAAAAAGGCTCCCGCAGCAGTTCCAGATCCTCCGGATAACAGTGATCGGAGTGGCTGTGGGTAAAGATCAGGGTGCGGACTTTGCCGAGGTCCAGCCCGAAATAAAGCGTATGCAGATAATTGTCCGGCGGCATATCTATCAGCAGGTCATCGTTGATGAGTGTCTGCGAGCGGGTGCGGATATTTTTCCCGCCAAGTTCGCGGGCTTTTCTGCACAGTTCACAGTCGCAGAAAACGCCGGGCCAGGCTTCGCCGGCAGCTGTTCCGTAATAAGTGATCTTCATGTCTTGTTTTTATTTTCTCCTGCAATAAGAACGCTCTTTGTGATGTTCATGGCAATCGGAAGGGAGTGCTTCGCAGGGCGCGGCACAGTTGTTCGTGTGTTTGCATAGGCTGCTTGCCGCGCCTGGTTTTATTAGCCGGAGGCGGTCGGGCTGAGCAAGCTCACCCGCCGCCCCCGGCACCCCCGTTTAGATGCCTGAGACGACAAACTTGTTTTATCCGAATGGCTTTCTGCTGACACTACCTGCTGAGTGCGGCTATCTTTCAGCTGATGCTCTTCGGTTCCGCCTGCTCAGCAGGTGGTTTTTTCCTTTTACAACAAAAAGAACTCTCTTTGTGTTGTTCATGGCCAGCGAAAGTAAGTGCTTCGCTTCATGGAGCGGCCGGATGTTTCAGGCAGATGCCGGCTGACGGATCTCGATGCAGTGCAGACCGTATGGGCGGACCGACAGCGTCAGTTCATCCGGCACCGGATCGGACAGCGGGCAGCAGCGGAGATCCGTCTGCTGCAGCATCCTCCCCGGGAACCGGAGCGTCCGCGGTCCCGCGCTCCCGCTGTGGTCCCGCAGAAGCAGCCGGATGGTACCGTTCTCAAAGGCGGTGAAGACCGGCTCCAGCCCTTCGGGGATCCCTTCGATCGGGGCGTACGCCGGCTTTTCACGGAGTTTCGGCGCCGCGTCCGGGGCGGAAGAGATCAGCCGGAAATGATAAGTAAAGTCTCCTTCGATCCACTGCGGGAAGTTTGTCCCCCACATGTTATTGAACAGGTCAAACCACATCTCCGGAGCCCGTCCTTCCGGAAATTCCGGTTCATAATCATAAAGGCCGGAAGCACCGATGGACATCAGCGGAGTGTCCTGCGGGAAGACTGTGACCGCAGCCCTGTCCCACAAGGCCGTGGCTTCATTTTCAAGGCAGAAGAATGAATGGTTGGCGCAGTGGATGATCTGCGTTTCCGGATCCACCGCCGCACAGGGCCTGCCGAGCAGCCAGCGGCTCTCTCCGGCCAGCGGGATGATAAAACTGCCGGCCTCAATGAACGGCGAAGCCTGCTTGTCCTGCAGCGTAAGCTCCGCTTCGATCCCGCCTTCTTCCGGGAAAGAAACCGTCAGGGTCAGTGAACGGCAGTCTCCGTAAAGCTCCGTGCTTTCCTCATTGTGAAACCGGAAGCGGATCTCACGGGGAAGGGCTTCATACCCGTCAAACAGGGGCGTATAGGAAAGATGCTCACATTCCGGATACGCGCTCCGTCCGTAGTCGAGGATGCCCCAATCCGTAAACCGATAGCCGTAGGAACGCAGGAATTCTGTCACGTCTTCGATCCCGGCCCGGTCATACTGATAGGAGAACACCCCGTGTTCCCCGCGGCTTTTCAGGATCTCCGTGTGCAGTTCCGCATCAGCCACCGAATCGATCCGCCCGGTGACGGCATTGAACGTGAGCCTGTACCGGCCGGCATCCGCCGTCACGGTATCTCCGGTCCGGGAATAACGCAGCTCCCGGCAGCGTTTTTCCGGAACGGAAGGTTCCGGAAGCAGTTTTCCGATCGTTTCCAGCGTATCCGAGGCGATCCGCATACGGTCCCGCTGTTCATTCCACGACCGTTCCATAAACTGACAGGAAGCCGCGGTACGGGCTTTCAGGAAATCCTCTTTATCATAGACCCGGTCCGGTCCGAGCCAGGTCTTGACGTCCGCGCCCCAGGTATGCTCCTCGAAGAGCGCGGTCTGCTCATAATACCGGTCCCACAGGGCTTTCCATTCCGGCAAAGGTGCCCCGCCTGCCAGCAGACGGGTCAGATAAGCCCGGTGCAGTCCGCGGGCCCGCAGACGGTTCCGCCGCAGTTCGGCGACCTCTTCCGGGTAGGAACCGATGCCGTGGATCCAGGTATCGGCCAGGTCTTCCGTGACCACAGGGACGGAGCTAAGGTCATACCTTTCCAGTTCCCGGCAGAAATCATCCATCGTGCCGCAGATGATCTCCGCGTCCGGGCAGGCGCGTTTCGCCTTTGCGACCAGTCCTTCCAGCAGCCCGGCCGTCTGCGGTCCGCAGTTGTCCTGGGTATGCATCAGCGCCATCCAGACCGGGAACGGCCAGTTCTCCGGCGGCAGCAGGCTTGTCCCATAGCCGCCTTTGGAATACATCGTCAGGACCTTCCCTCCCTGCGGACTCTGCCAAAAGAAAAGCCGCGGAACATCCGGCGGCGTCGCAAACTGGTTGCACCCCAGGTGCAGGAAACGGATCCCCGCCTGACTCAGCAGTTCGGGCAGCATCAGTCCGTGTCCCGGGACATCCGTCATCTTTCCGGCGATGGGGTAAGGCTTCCCGTACCGTTCGGAAAGCACCCGGGCATACTGAAGCGCGGCGGCATATTCCTCCGGCGCACAGCAGTCGGTATGCGAAGTGAAGGGCAGCGCGTGCCAGACGATCTGTCCGTCGCGGATCAGCCGGTCCAGTTCGGGTTTGAGATCACTGCCGCAGTGGTCCGCGATATACAGCAGCGGCCAGGCCGGCATCGTCCAGACATAGCGGAGCGGCCCCATATGCGCAGTCGCATTGCAGGTCTCGATGACCCGGCGGAGCATATCCTCTCCGTAATTCCGGATCACATTTTCCGCGAGATCTGTGAAACCGATATCGAAATGGGTCTTAAATACCAGAATGATCTTTTTGGTCTTCACGCTGCAGGCACCCCTTCCGGCTGTTCTTCAAGTTCTTTTTCAAGCTCCGCCACCAGCGGAAGCAGTTCCTCCGGGTGCCGGACACGATAGGTCGGCTCTTCTTCCGGGTTTGAAGCGACCGTCGGATAGCGGCCGGACCATGCCATTTGTACGGAACGGATCCCGAAGCGGTTCGCTCCGACAATATCCCGGGAGAGATTATTGCCGACCATGAGCACCCGCGCCTTATCCGCCTCGGTCAGGCCCATGCGCCGCATGGCTGTTTCAAACATCAGCGCGTTGGGCTTTTCAACACCAAGCTGCTCGGAGATCACCCATTCCGAGAAAATATGGTCCATGCCGTTCCCTTCCATTGTGTTATGGAAGGACTTTTCCAGTCCGTCAGCGACCATCACGATCGTATATCCCTGACGGTACAGTTCCAGAAAAGTCTCTTTCGCTCCCGGAATGCAGGCCGCGCTGTAGACGATCCCCCAGCGCTCTTTGCGAACTTCGGTGCTTTCATCAATGATCGTATCTCCGACATCGGTAAAAATGATCAGCTTCTTGTCCATATCACAAAGTCTCTATCCTTACAGTCTTGATTTCTTTCTTACCCGCAGCGGCCCGCACATGACCTGTTTCATCCGTCCGGATCCGCTTAATCCGTTCTTCCGTTACATTGCTTTCAAAACACGCGCATCCTTCAGGAAGCGCGAGCACCAACTCCGAAGCGTTTTCCGTCACGTTGACAGCCCGCAGGATCAGCGCCTTCTCATCCTCCGAAGGCTTCAGCGCCGTGACCGCAAGGCCTTTCCCTGCCGGGGCCAATACGCCCCCGCGCGGCGCCAGTTCGCCGGTCCCGCCGGTGAGCGGGAAGGAAAGCATATCGGTCTGGAACTGCACCGCGTCCATACAGCCGTCCGCACGGAAATCATCGCCCGCGTACGGCAGGATGCCCAGTTCCATGGAGACCGGGCCGATGCACTGGGCATCCGGCGTGGGGAATACCCCCCAGTCGCCCAGCTCGCCGACACTGCGCAGCAGTGTGACAGCGACGGTCTTCCGCTCCGGCAGGATCTCATATTCATAAGCCCCGCGGTTGAGCACCGCAAGACCGCCCTGTCCATCCTGCGCACCGGCGAAATACTGCATCCGCTGACAGCGGCTCGGGTTCGTCCAGTTCGGTCCCGGCACATCCGGCCGCTCCGTGACATCGAATACGGAGTCGGCAAAGTGGCTCTCCGTGAGCAGATCCGTCGGGAAAAGCATACGCACCCGGTGGTCTTTGACCGTATTTGTGAACTCCGCCTTCACCCGCAGCAGCGGGCTGTTCTTTTCGAGCGTCAGCACTGCCGTGAAGGTGACCTTTTCGGTCTCATGGCTGCGGCCGATATTCCGCTTCATCCGGCGGACCATCGCCTCCCGCGCCTCAGAGAGCGCCGCGCCGGCACTGACCGGCAGCTCCATTTCCGTCCGGACCGTAAAAACCGTGCGGAACGGCGTATCTTCCGTACATTCGATCACGGCATCCGCTTTTTCCGTCGTGACCGGAGAACCGAGCGTCTCCCGGAAAATGTATTCATCCCCGACATCCCCGGTATCCTCAAAAAGCCCGAGCCCGCGGTAAACACGTCCCGTTTTCTTTAAGGTCAGGTCAAAAGTCCCGTTCGGATCGATCGTGACCGAAAGGAAGCGGTTCTCCATCTGCCGTTCACCGGTCCGCAAACCGTTCCCGGTGCCCTGCGGCTCCCCCGGTTCCAGATAGAAGACCGCCCGGCCGAACGCGGGAACCGCTTCAGCTTCAAAATTCACCCGGACCTGACGCTCAAAATAAGGCCTGCGGAAAGTATCCTCCGGCAGTTCGTATCCGAAACGGATGCCCGCGTCCTCAATGATGGCCGGGATCTCACGGCCTTCATGATCCGTAAGGTGCCAGATCCCCGGTTCCCGCTCTGTCAGTTCCTTCCGGACCTCCCGCGGCCCCCAGACACGGTCCGCCCCGACCGTTACGGTCAGCACCTGTGTCCGTTCCTTTCCGGTCGGGTTGAAGACCGCGAAGGCCCTGTTGGATCCGTTCAGGCGTCCGGCAGCGATCTTTCCGGCAAGGAAAGCACCCGCGCGCTGTACCAGGAACTCCCCGAGCTGGATGCTCTTTTCATAGCGTGTCACCGTCTCACGGTGAAGCGCGTCGACACCGCACCCGCAGATGCTGTCATGCGGATGGTTCTCCATCAGCAGGTCCCAGGCATGGCGCAGCAGCGCGCTGTCGGTTTTCATTCCCGCAAGGGCAGCCATCGCAAGCATCGGTTCGGCCTCCAGCGCCAGCAGCGACTCATTGCGCCGGTTCAGCTTTTTGATCGGCGCGCGGGTGGAAGCCGTATTGCAGAGCGTATTCGTCCCGTCCGATTCCTGTCCGGCCAGTTCCCCGCATACGGTTTCCGGCCCGGAAAGACGGTCCCTGTTCACACATTCAATATAATGTTCAAAATCGGAACAGATAAATTCGATGTCCGGATAAAGGGAGCGGGCGGTTTCAAGAGCCCCGGCAAGGTTCCGCTGGACCGGCTCATGGTCCGCCCCGTTCAGGAACAGCAGGTGGCGGGAGGAAGCGAAACTCCGCGCATGGGCAAGCCGTTCATCCCACCAGGTTTTCGCCTCGGCGGGATCCACAGGGATCTCCTGGGCATTGTTGTACCAGCCCGCGAAAAATATCGCCGGCACGGAGCTTCCGTCCGGGCTCTCCCAGCTGAATTCACTGTACCGCGGGGAATGTCCCGCAGGATCCGGATGTTCATCATTCAGGGTAACGCCCCGGCCGAACGCGGCAGCCTTCAGCCCTGCCTGAGCGAAGAGCTGCGGCATCTGGCCCACGTTGCCGAATGCATCCGGCAGATAGCCGATCCGACAGACCGCGCCCATTTGCTCCGCCGCGCGCATCCCGCGCAGCAGATTGCGGACATTGGCCTCCCCGCCCGTCAGATATTCATCCTGAAGCACATACCACGGTCCGACATGCAGCCGGCCTTCACGGACAAAGCGCTTCATCTGCTCTGCCCGTTCCGGACGGAAACGCAGGTAATCTTCAACAGCGATCATCTGGCCGTCAAGATGGTAGGTATAGCTGCTGTCATTTTCCAGGAGCGTCAGCACCCGGTCCAGCTGGTCGATCAGCCGGGCCCGGTGGAGCTCCAGCGGCATATACCACTCCCGGTCCCAGTGCGCGTGCGGAATGATATGGACGATCGTCTTCAATTTTGTTCTCCTCTCAGAACTGCGGCGGTTTTTCATTCGCGGAAGGCTCGCTGTACTGCTGGCGGACCCGATCGATCGGCGACTGGAAGCGCCATGATGGATCCGCGGCCATCCGCTTTCTGCACTCGGAAGGCGTCATCCCCACGTTCTGCTTGAACTGCTTGGAAAAATAGAACTGGTCGTTATAACCGGTCGAGGCAGCGATCATCTCGATGGAAAGGTTCTGGTCCCGCAGCAGGTCTATCGACTTGCTGATCCGGTAGTAGATCAGATAATCCTTCGGAGAAAAACCGGTCAGGTCGGAAAAAACGGTCGTCAGAGTCTTGCGTGAAACACCGACACTCGCGGCAATATCCTCCATCGTGATGCTCTCGTAGTAATTTCTGTCGATAAAATCCAGTGCCCGCATCAGATAAAATTCGGGCATGGTCGTCGTCAGGCGGTTTTCCGGTGCGGCATTATCGATCAGGAAGCCGATGATCCCGTACAGTTCGGACATGATCTTGCAGTAACGGTTCGGGAACGTCTGGGCAGCGGCAAGCATCCTTGAAAAATAACCGCCGGCATCACCGGCCTCATTATCCGAAAAAACCGGCTCGTAAACCGAAAGGTTCGCCCGGGTCAGATAACGGTCCACCAGGTACCCGGAAAAAGCGATCCACGTCACGTTCATCACATCCTTGTAATGCGACTGCACGCGGGTCGTTACACCGGGGAACACAACAAAACCCTGTCCGGCCTCGATCTTATGCGAGACCTGGCGGACAGTGACCGAGCCCCGGCCTTCATTGACAAAGTAAAGAATGTAATGATCCGGCCGCACCTCATGCTCCTGCGCAAGATCCTGGCTGCCGCAGTTGTAAACGTTCAGCGTCAGATTGTAATGCGAACGGTCGCTGATATGGATGCTGATATTTTTTCCCATCGGTTCCTCCGAATCATTTATTCCGTAAGCCGGGGCCGGCTTTTATTTGCGTCACAAAACACTGCGTCAGGCACCGGTCTGCTGCAAAACATTCCAGCAGGCGGCGAAGCGCCCGTTCCGTTCGGTCAGAGGCGGCATTTCCTTCCGGCACTGATCGGTCGCGTAAACACAGCGCGGATGGAACGGACAGCCGGAAGGCGGATTCGCCGGGTTCGGCACTTCGCCTTCCAGGACGATGCGGTCCACCTTCACGTCCGGATCCGGCTGCGGGACGGCTGAAAGCAGCGCTTTCGTGTAAGGATGCAGCGGTTCCCGGAAGAGATCTTCGGTTTTCGCCAGTTCGACCGTCCGGCCGAGATACATCACCAGCACCCGGTCGGAAATATGGCGCACAACACTGAGCGCGTGCGAGATGAAAAGGTAGGTCAGGTCATATTCCCGCTGCAGATCTTCCAGAAGATTGATGATCTGCGCCTGGATCGACACATCCAGCGCCGAGACCGCCTCATCGCAGACGATCAGCTTCGGCTGCAGGATCAGCGAACGGGCGATCCCGATACGCTGCCGCTGACCGCCGGAAAACGCATGCGGGTAGCGCCGCAGATAGGCCTTGTTCAGACCGACCTGGTCCACGATCTTGTCCACAGCCTGCTCGATCTCGCGGCTGCTCAGCTTTGTATTATAGCGCAGCGGTTCCGAGATAATGTCAAAAACAGTCATCCGCGGGTCCAGGCTCGCATACGGGTCCTGGAAGATCATCTGGATATCCTTGCGGTACTTCCGCATCTGGGCGCCTTTGACCTTCAGAAAATCGACCGTTCCCTCATCCGTGTGGAACAGGACTTCGCCCGAAGTCGCGTCGATCCCCCGGACCACACAGCGGCCCAGGGTGGTTTTGCCGCAGCCGGATTCTCCGACGATCCCGATCGTCTCCCCTTTCTGCACGGTCAGGGAAACATCGGTGAGCGCTTTGACATGAGCGCCTTTGCTTTCATAAACCTTGGAAAGGTTCTTGATTTCCAGTAAAACGTTATCCATGATGCTGTCTCCCGTGTTCCATCAGCAGGCAGCGCACCATATGCCCGGGCTCCGCCTCATACTCCGGCACCGTCTGTGAATCACAGACGCCTGCCATACATTCCGTACAGCGGTCATGGAAACCGCAGCAGGGCTTCAGATCCACCGGCAGCGGAACCACCCCGTTGATGATGTACAGCCGTTCGTCCCGGTCCTGGTCCATCCGCGGCAGGGAACGCAGCAGCCCTCTGGTATACGGATGCTGCGGGTTATGGAAGATCTGGTGAACGGAGCCGTACTCGACGATCTCACCCAGATACATCACTGCCACATTGTCGCACATGTTCGCCACGATCCCCAGATCATGCGTGATGAAGAGGATCGACATTCCGAATTCCTTCTGCAGGGAACGCATCAGCTCCAGGATCTGCGCCTGGATCGTCACGTCCAGCGCGGTCGTCGGTTCATCGGCGATCAGCAGGTCCGGATCGCAGCACAGCATCATCGCGATCAGCGCGCGCTGCAGCATCCCGCCGGAAAACTCATGCGGGTACTGGTCGATCCGCTTTTCGGGGTTGGCGATCCCGACCTTCCGCAGCATTTCCAGCACCCGTTCCCGGGCGGAAGCCTTTGTGGCAGTCTTGTCATGCAGCAGAATGATCTCGGAAAGCTGGTTCCCGATCGTATAGAGCGGAGAAAAGGCCGTCATCGGTTCCTGAAAGATCATGGAGATCTCGGAACCGCGGATCGCCCGGTAGGCTGCCCCGTCCCGATCCAGCTCGAGCAGATTCAGCACCTTTCCGGATTTCGTCCGGTAGCGGATCTCCCCGGTGGATGTACAGTTATCCGGGTTGATTCCCAGGATCTCTTTGGAGGTCACGCTCTTCCCGCAGCCGGATTCCCCGACAAGGCCGAGCGTTTCACCCTTCCGCAGCGGGAAGGTCACCCCCCGGACCGCATGAAGGCTGTAATCGTCTACGGCGATCCGCACATTCAGGTCCCTGACCTCCAGAATATGTTCCGGAGACATTTCATAACTGCGGGCCTGCTCCATTTCATCTTTTCGCTTAAACATCCCGCACCCCCTTATTTATACGGATCGGCAGCGTCGCGGAGACCGTCGCCCATAAAGTTGAACGCCAGAACGCTCAGGAAAACGAAGATCATCGGAAGCAGCTTCCAGTTGTAGAACATGATCGTTTCCAGTTTATTCGTTTCCTGCAGCAGCACGCCCCAGCTGGTCGCCGGAGAGCGCAGGCCGAGCCCGAGGAAACTCAGTGTCGTTTCACCGATGATCAGGCTCGGGATCGACATCGTCATATCCACGATGATGTAGCTCAGAAAACTCGGGATCATATGCCGGGTGATCAGTTTGGATGCCGGCGCACCGGAAATGCGGGCAGCCATAATGAAGTCTTCCTTCTTGACGGAGATGAACTTCGAGCGGACCACGCGCGCCAGTCCCGGCCAGGAGACCAGGGAAAGGATGACCGTCATCAGCATAAAGACCTGCGCCGGTTTCATCGTCTTCGGGATCGCAGCGGAAAGCGCCATCCACAGCGGGACCTGCGGGAAGGAACGGACGACCTCGATCAGACGCTGGATCACGGTATCGATCCAGCCGCCGAAATAACCGGCAAGTGAACCGATCGCCAGCCCCAGCACGACCGTCATCAGCATCCCGGCCACCGGAATGAACAGCGAGATCTGCGAGCCCAGAATCACCCGGGAGAAGAGGTCCCGGCCCATGTTGTCCGTCCCGAACAGGAAGATCTTCCCGCCGGGTTCGGCTTCAAACAGATGGATATTGGACGGGAAAAGCCCGAACCATTTGTACTCACCGCCCGGTTCTCCTTCGGTGAAGAACCGGATGCGGTAGATCTTTTCACGGTCTTCGGCATGACGCGCCATAAAGGTGACGGGGTCGCGTTCGGTCTTCAGACCGTAAACAAACGGACCGACAAACTTTCCTTCATGGAAATAGTGGACCGGAGTCGGCTTGCAGTTCACGAACTTGCCGTCATACTGTTCGGTCCCCTGCGGCGCGACAAAATTGCCGAGCAGCGAGGTGATATAAAAGATCAGCAATATGAACGTGCTTCCCATGGCCAGCTTGTGTTTGCGGAATTTCCGCCCCATCAGCCGCCACTGGGAGGCGTAATAGTATTTGTCGCTCTTTTTTTCGTCAGCGCGGGCCGCTTTTTTCGGTTTTGTCTGTACAGCTTCCATGCGCGGCCTCCTTTATCCTTTGAGATATTCCTTGCGCGCTCTGGGATCCAGCCAGGCGAGCAGGACATCCGAAATAAACGTACCGATCACGGTGGCAATGGCCATCAGGAAAAGCCAGCTGCCCGCGAGGTACATATCCTGATTGATCAGCGCGTTGTACATGACCGTACCCATGGAGGGCAGGTTCAGCACAATGGCTGTGATCGTCGTACCCGTGAAAATGTTGACGAGGGACCACCCGATGGAAGACGCGATCGGGTTGACTGCCGCGCGGACGCAGTATTTATAGCGGATCGCGGCGGCCTTCATGCCTTTGGCCTTTCCCGTCATAACGTAGTTTTTGTTGAGCTCATCCAGCATCTGGGAGCGCATGGTCCGGATCAGGCCGCAGGTATTGTTCAGCCCGATCACCAGGACCGGAATGATGCAGTGTTTGAGCAGGTCGAGGACCCTGGCCCATGACCAGGGTGCGTTCTGGTATTTCGGTGAAAACAGCCCGAGCATCGTATCCCCGGTGAGCCGGAAGGCGATGAACATCAGCAGGATCGCCATCAGGAAATTCGGGACCGCCTGTCCGAGGAAGCAGATGGACGTGAACGCGTAATCCCCGAAGGAGTACTGATGCACGGCACTGTATATACCCACCGGGATCGCAACCAGATAGGTGAAAAGCATCGTGGTGATGGAAAGCGCCATCGTCGGGCCGATATAGGCTTTGATGATCGCGGTCACCGGCATGGAAAGCGAGAAGGAATAGCCGAAATCACCCTTCAGGATGATCCTGCTGAACCAGCGCCAGAACTGTACAAGAAAAGGCTGATCCAGGGCGTAGGTCCTGCGGAGCGCCTCGACCTCATCCTGATTGACGCGTTCACCGGCCGCGAGCATGCGCCCGATATAGTTGGTCATGAAGTCACCGGGCGGCAGAGTGATGATAAAAAATACGGCCAGGGAGATCAGAAAGACTGTGAGCGTCATGATCAGCAGTTTTTTGATGATGAATTTTGTCATGTTTTGCCCCCGGGGGTCTGATCACCGGACCGTTTCAGCAGGTCCGATGCTGTTTACTCAAAAAATCAGCCGGCAGCCCGTGCGGGCTGCCGACTGAATGATCGGAAAAATCTTATTCCTGAATGAACCAGGAGTACGGCCGTGTGTTGCCGAGGAAGCGGAGTTCGTCGCAGCTGACGAAGCCGTCGCGGTAGTTGTGGACACGGTTGGCAACTGCATCGTAGGTCTTGTTGGAGGCCAGGATACCGATGACCCAGGTGTTCTCGTAGTGGGAGCGGACGATGCGGGCTGCGGCAGCCTGCATATCTTCGAGGGTGCTGGCGGAAAGCAGCGCCTTGGTGGCGTTGACGAGTTCTTCCATGGCGGAACCCGGTTCCGGCGTCAGGGCATCGGCATGTTCAAGGCCGTATTTCCCGACGAAAGCGCAGTTGTTGCGGTTGGCAGCAACGGCATCCGGGCGGAGCATCACGTTGAAGGAACCGGAGCTGGAGTTGACAGCAGCCATGTAAACATCACCGGCATAGTAGCGTTCGTTGCGGGCGTTGTTGTCGGTGTTGTTGGATTCAACGATCTGGAGACCGAGCGGTTTGAAGTATTTGGCCAGCAGGGCAACGAGCTGGGCATCGTTCGGGGCGTCAGCACGGGTCTCGAATTCGATGGTGATCGCCTGTGCGGTAGCCGTCGCTGTTGCGTTCTTTGGAGATGCCTTCGATCCCGTCGAGCAGGGCATTGGCTTCATCCACATTCAGTTCAGTCCATTTTTCAGGAGCGCCTTCGATATATTCGGCGGTGCCTTCAGCAGGGGCGAACTGGGCAGGGGTCATCATGCCGTTATAGAGGATCTCATTGACTTCGTTGCGGTCCACAGCGATGGAAACAGCGTGGCGGAAGTCGATGTTCGCGAACAGTTCGCGGTACTGGACGTCTTTGTAGCCCTGGTTGAATTCGAAGCTGACATTTGCCCAGGACGGGATGATGTCGGTGTAGACAGTGTAATTGCCGATGGCTTCGCTGGACTTGTAGATCGGGAAGTCAGCAGCATCGAAGCGGACCAGATCCAGGTTGCCGGCGATCTTTTCCTGGGCCATCAGGCTGGCGTCCAGGGTCACGTATTCAACACGATCGATATAAGGCAGCTGACGGCCTTCAGCATCGACTTTCCAGTAATACGGGTTGCGTTCGAAAACCAGCGTCTGATCGGTCAGCGGGGAAATGATGTTCCACGGGCGCAGGGTCGGACGGCCGGCATACTGCCAGTAGCGGTAACCGAGCTGGTCGCCCAGTTTCGCGGCATTTTCGAAGTTGTAGAGATCGCTCTTCGCCAGGGCGTTGGCAAGGGCCTGTTCTTCGGTGATGGTCGGGAGACCTTCGCCGCCGATGAGCTTCAGATCCGTTTCGCCGGACCAGTGGGGAGCAGAGGCATCATTGACCATGATGTCCTTGTACCATTCCTTCGGGCAGAACATCCATTTGTTGTCGATGGCGATGGCCTGCAGCAGGGTCGGTTTCGGGCTGTAGAGGGTGATGGTGAAGGTCTGGTCGTCAACATAGCGGACCTGGGCCGGGCGCATCACGCCGTTTTCATCAGCGGTCTGGTACCAGTTGTAGTAACGGCCGGCATTGGATTTGGTGACCTTGCCGGTTTCGTTGTCAACATCGGTGACCAGAACGTAGTTGTAATAGTAAACGCAGTCCGTGGCGGTGAAGGGGGTGCCGTCGGACCATTTCATCCCTTCGCGGAGGTGAATGGTGTAGACCAGACCGTCTTCGCTGAGGTCATAGGACTTGGCGACATTCGCTTCAACGGTACCGTCATCCAGAAGGCGGAAGAGCGGTTCTTCAGCATTCGGGCCGTAATACCACATGCCGCCGTTGTTGGTGCGCAGCGTTCCGCCGTAAGAGGGGGTCTCTTCAGGGCTGTATTCGGTCTCAACAAAAACATCCGCTTCCACCGGAAGACGGTCTTCCAGCGGGGGGAGCGTCCCGGCAGCGACCTGTTCAGCGAGCATCGGGGCTTCTTTCTCGATATCTGCGCTGACGGCACCGGCCATAACGCTGACGGCCATGCAAAGCGTCAGGAACAGCAATGCAAATCGTTTAAACATTTCATACCTCCGTAATTGTTGGTTGATTGCCAGTCGTAAAACACAGTTCGATCCGGCTTCTTTCCTCATTGTATCTGAATCAGGTCCCGTGTACAATGGATGTTTGAGAAGATTTTTTGCAAAATCAAAAAAGATTTTTACAAATAAAAATATTCATTTTTTCAAATTCTGCTTTTTTTTACGCATGACCCGGGAAAATCAACCTGAACAATATCACTGTATCCATATGACATATTTCACCCGGAATCCAAAAATATTCGAAGTAATAAATTACAAAACCACAAATCAAAAATTACAAACCCCATACCGCCGGACAAAAAAACCCGGACAGCACTTTGTCCGGGCACATCTTTTCCGGAAACGTTCTCAGGGAGAGACTTTTACGACCAGTACCCCGTCGATCATCCGGCAGCAGCCTGCCGCGGGAAAAGCCGGCATGGCGGCTACTTCTTCCCGCTCAGCCAGCTCGTCCCTCAGGGACTGACCGCCGATATTCAGCGGGTACCCCAGGATCTGGTCACAGTAAAAATAAAAGGTCCGGTAATAAGTGACCGCGGTATGGTACCCCAGTGCCCGTCCGCGGATTTGATCAAAGCCGGGTCTCACAGCTGCTGCAGGGGAATCATACAGATTTCCCTCAAACACGACCGTGGTTTCTCCCGGAACATAACCCTCCGTCATCTCCATCCGCGAAAGGATCCGGGTCATCAGTGAAAACGTCGACATTTCCTCGAGGTGCTTTTTCAGGTATACCTGGTTTGAATAAATAATAAAATTCAGGATCAGGACCGCAGCGGACAGCCCCGTGAGCAGGCTCCGGAAAGAGCTTCTCTCTTTCCGCTCCGGCCTGTCCGTAAGCCGGCCCGCCCGTTCCATGATCATAAAAGCGCCGGCATAAACACACAGGAAGGGAAAGGTCAGCATCGTGTTGAAATTTCCGTAAAAGAAATAAACAAAATTCGCACCCGCCGGCAGCAGCACCAGCAGGGCCGCGGCCGTGAGAACAGCGGAAGCCTTTTTCCGCAGAAAAACGCGGATCAACAGACCCAGACACACTGCCGCCAGGATGAGATTGCAGACAAGAGCGGCCCGTCCATCGAAACTTTCGGGATACAGGAACCAGTAAACAAAATTGCCGTACGTCTTGAACAACAGCAGCGGGAAATTAAAATTCTCCGAAAAAATCGTGGCGTTTTCAACACTGTTGTAAGCATTCAGCAATTCACTGCCGGAAATGCGGACCGCTGCCTTCCAGATCCCGTAATAAAGGATGAAACCGGCCAGCAGTGCAGACACACAAAATATCCCGCGCCGGAACAGCTTTCCGAGGTCCGGATCATCCGCCATCAGCTCCCCGATAAAATAAAAGATCAGGATCACGGGCGCACACGCGATATACGTCTGGTAAATTGAAAAGGACAGGGCATAAAGCACCGCCGCGGGGAATAACCACCGGGGACCTTTCAGCGAAAGGTAAACCCCTCCGATACACAGCAGTAC
>CADBKS010000001.1 GCA_902795255.1 uncultured Chloroflexota bacterium | reverse complement strand
CGAAATCGTATTCCGGAGTGCCGTCGATGAACATGGCTTTGTATTCATCGACGTTGTCAGCGGTGACGAGGACAGCCTGGGTCTTGATGACCGGGTTTTCAACAACGAGACCGTTCTTCGCAGCCTGGTAGGCATAGGAAGCGCCATAGCCCATGAGGAGGTAGCCGTTATTGGCAACGGTGCAGGCCATGTCGCCGGCTTCAATGGCTTCGTAAGCAGCAGCAATACCGTCGCAGCCGCAGACGAGGATCTGGCCGTTCTTGCCTTCGAGCTTGAGAGCTTCAATGGCACCGAGGCCCATGGTGTCGTTGGCAGCCCAGATGGCGTCGATATCTTCATAAGTAGAGAGCCAGGTCTGAGTGAAGGTCATAGCCTGATCCTGGGACCAGGAAGCGACCTGCATATCCAGGCATTCGACTTCCGGATATTCAGCCAGAGCAGCCTGGAAACCGGCATAGCGGTTGGCTGCGGAGTCTTCGCCCTGCTGACCGTAGAGAGCAACGACCTTGCCCTTGCCGCCCATGAGGTCGAACAGATGCTTGGCGGTGTTGTAACCGGCAACGAAATCATCCGGGGACATATGGACAACGAAGGAATCGTAATCGGCGGGTTCGAGTTCGTCAGCGTGATGCCAGAGAATGGCAACCTTGGCGCCGGCTTCTTCAGCGATTTCAACGATGTTTGCGGTGTTGGCCTTGGAAGCAGGGTCAGTCACGAAGATGGAGTGATCGCCATACTGGGCGATGAAGTCGCGCATAGCCTGCATTTCTTTGTTGTCATCGCCATCTGTAGCAAGGACCTGGGCAACGACATCATCCTTGGAGTCAGCGAAAAGTTCGCCGCCTTTGGCTTCCTGTGCCCAGAATTCATTATCCAGAGAGTGGACAAGGATACCCAGATGCCAGACTTCATCCTGCGCAAAAACTGCGCTTGAGACGACCGCAATCATTGCAAAAACAACAAGTAACAATAAGCCTTTTTTCATATTTACTCCTTTTTGTTTTGTCAGTTATCAAAACTGACGCCATGATTATAGCAGTGATGAATCATATTCCGAATTGACTAAATTCGTGTTTTTTATGTTAGTTTTGTAATATATTGAGATGATCCATTTTATGCAGATTTTCCTGTGATAAGGGCTTTCTCTTATATTCTGAAAGGGATGCTTCGTAAGACACGGTTTGACTGCCCGTGTATTTTCCAAAGACGCTGCCCGAGCCTCTTTTTTCCCCGGGGCCCGCATCCCTGCGCCTCCGCTCCGGATAAGAGCCCGGCTCTTATCTGAACGCTCATGCTTTGCCGGCACACATACCTGAATAAAATCTCTGTGCGTGTCGATACCTGCACCATAACTTTTCGTGAATTTGACATTTCAAAACAAATTTGAGATCCGGGGGAACACTGTACCTGTTTTACGATTTTTACAGCATTATGATTGAATAATTACCGGTTATTGCCTGAAAAACAGATCGTATCATCACGCTTTGTCAAAATTTTCAGGATCTTCATCAGTAAGAAAGGGGCTGCCGCTTATTGCAGTGATCTGCGTTTGCGGCAGCCCCTTTCTTTCATCTTTGCAGATCTTTCTCAGTTCGTGAATTCCTTCAGTTCGCTGAAAGTCACACTGTTGTTTTCCGCGAAGAGCCGGACGGGTTTCCCGCTCACACCGTAAAGGCGGACCGTGAGCCCGGCCAGGCCGTCAATATAAAACACGCCGACAGACCCTTCCTGAATATAGGTGAAGGAATAAGTCTTCCCCGGTTCCAGCGGCGCGGCCGTTTCTGAAGCCACGGTATATCCGCCGCCGAAGCGGAGATCCAGCATATCTTTCTCCGGATCCATCAGGATCAGCTTGTAATCTTCCGCGGAGCTGCCGAAATCAAATGCCAGGCCGAAGCTCCCGCTGCCGGTAAAGGTAAATTTACCGGTAAGCATAAAGCGTTCGTAGGCGGTAAAGGCTTCCGTATAGCTGCGCGCTGGATCCTTGGACTCCACGGTGAGGCTGTCTTTTTTCGTCAGCAGCGGACGCTTTACCGAGAAGGTCTTCGCGATGGCATCCGGCGTCTTCAGGTACAGGCTGCCGTCCGCGTTCTGCCCGACCTGCTGAACGGTCAGATTGCCGCCCCATCCGGTCACCGGACCCGCCGACAGGAGCGATTCGGAACGGCGTGCCCAGCCGACCATATAAATATTTCCGTCCATCTCGGCATGTTTGGCCGCATAGAAGATCTTCCCGTCGATCCGCCGCGGTTCGGAATAGGGGCCGTACCGGCTGTCGGAAACCGCATACCAGAGCGTATCATCCTGCCCGGAGTACGTCAGATAACAATGGCCGTTCATGCAGAAGGTATCGGAGCATTCCAGGTTCCAGAAATCCCCGGTCGGGTCGGTCAGGATAATGCCGTCATAAACCGCTTCCGAGAGGTCAGGGCTGAGCGTATATTTGAGGATCCGGGCCACACCGTCCTGGGCCGCCGTGATCGTGAGAATGATCTTATCGCTTTCCGCGTCATAGTAAGCCTGCGGATCCCGAAAGTCATTTTTCTGCCCGATCTCTTCCGGCGGGATCAGCTCCCAGTCCGCAACCTTTTCAAAAGCCTCCGGTGTGCTGCCTCTGGCCACCCGGATCGTTTCCTTGAATTCAACATCCCCGGTGGAAGCGTGAGCCGTATAGAAAAAGTCATATTCGCTGCCCACCTTAACGACGGAGCCTGTACCGACCCAGCCGTCCTGGCCGCCTTCGTAATTCGCCTCGATGATCGGGTCGTCATACTCGGTATAACTCAGGAAATCCTTCGTCGTGGCCAGATAGATCGAGTGGTTGAAGGAACCGGCGCCTTCCTTGAGAAAGTAGATATAACAGGTGCCGTCTTCACAGTAGGGCATGGGGTCCCCGACGAATCCCGGCATCGGACCGTAAGGCTTCGGCAGGAAGAAATATTTATATTCAACCGCATCTTCCATATCGTCAGGGCGGAGCCCCGCGAAAGTCTTATCCGAATCACGGAACGGCTTTTGCGAAGAACAGGCAGACAGCAGCAAAACAGCCGTCAAGCACAGCAAGATCAAAGAAAAGCACTTCTGTTTCATAAATAACCTCCGGTTATCCGTTTCCGGTCATCTCCGGCGGAGGGTCCTGCCTGCCGGAGCGTACGGAAATAAAAAGTCCGGGAAAGACTTTTCCCGGACCTGTCAGCACATTAATTCTCTTCCAGCGTACCGTAAGCGGCCACCGCCTCATCAACCGTCATCTCCCCGAGGCTGACCTTACGCCCGGCACGGCGGACCTGAACATCCGCCGCGTCATTAAGTCCCAGTGTCGACTGGTTGATCACATGGGACGCATCCAGGCTGCCGAAAGCCGAATAGATGCCGTCATAAGACATATCCGTGCAGGGCGTCAGCATACGTTTTCCCTGCGCCATCCGGTTCAGCTCCGCAGTCGAAACCAGGAAACGCATGAATTCATTGGCCATGTCCAGGTTTTTGCTGTTTTTGTTGACTGAGAACTCCAGTGAGACCGTCGTCAGCATATACCCGCCTTCCTCAGTGGAAGGAACCGGGCGGAAGCTGTAAGTAAAAGGATCAGCCGTATAAGCTTCTGACATGCTCTGACGTTTCTCCGTCCCGGAGACCGTTCCGCCGGAAGCCATCATCATCGGGACGTCCCCTTCAAAGAAACGCAGGATGACTGCCTGATAGTCGTTCTCCAGCGTGTCGCATGATTCCAGATCCATGAACCCGCGGCCCATATAATCCGCCGCCAGCTCCAGAGCGCTCCGCATATATTCACCGGAGCCCTCCTTCAGCTCGTTCAGATCGGCCAGCGCAGCATCATTGCCCATGACCGTACCGCAGAAATACGGGAAATACATCGGGTAAAGCAGGAGACTGCTGTGCGCCATTATCGGACTCGTATAGCCGGCTTTCTGCAGTGCTTCGGAAGCCGAGATCAGCTGGGACAGGGTCTCGGGAACGGCAATTTTTTCCTTTTCGAAGATCTTCTCGTTGACCAGCATCCCGTAGGTGGAAGCGAAAACCGGAACCATCGGGATATGCCCTTCGGCGTCCTTATAGATCAGGCTTTCCCGGACACAGGAAAGGTCAATGTTCAGCTTCGGATCCGAAAGGTCCTCGGCCGCGTCAAAAACCGCCTGATAGTTCTCTTTCCCGATATAGGTAGGATAGGTGAAGAAAATATCCGGCGCTTCGTCCCCGCTCAGGGCAGTGGCGATATTGTTGTTGTAGCTGTCCAGCGCGGTGTAAGTCATTTTCACATTGGGATAAAACGCCTCGAACCGGTTGAACTCCTCTTCCAGCGCTTCAAAGTTGCTGTAATGACCGGCAACATTGATGGACGCTTCGGTCTTTGTATCCAGCGCCGGCTTGAACCCGGCCGCAGCTTCCGGAGCCGCGGTTTTCTCCTTTGATTTGCAGGCCGAAAACGCAGCTGCAAAAGCCAGCGCAAGCAGGATCACACCGATGAACTTTTTATTCATAAAACCTCCTCAAGCGTTTGTTTTCATTTTTCCGGCCGCCATATCCGGAAAAGGCCCTTCCGGGCCTTATCATTCTCCGCATGAAACAGGCGGTCTGGAAATATTATAACAGACTGCAGGCCGTGTGAAACACTTCGGGACGAAAACAGTTTTCCTCCGAGACTGACGGCCGACGGCTTAAAACAGTCCGGTGATAAATTCAGAAATGGATTACCATTAATAAAAATCATTCCGACAGGAGGAAAAGAACATGCTCAGGATCTATGGAAGTGAATTCTGCCCGCACTGCACCGCCTGCAAAAAGGCACTGGACGCAGAGGGAACGGAATACGAATATATCGATATCAATAAAAGCCTCGGGGCACTGAAAGAATTTCTGAAGCTGCGGGATACGGATCCCGTCTTCAAAGAGGTCATCGGGTCCGGCAGGGTCGGCATTCCGGCGCTGGTCCTGGATGACGGCAGCATGACCCTGGACTGGGAAGCGGGAATCAGAGAGAACAAAAAGCTCGCTGCCGCCGCTGCCGCGGTCAGAACCGGCGATTCCTGCCGCATCGACGGCACCGGCTGCTGAAGCAGGCATTCCGGACAAAAACGCTGTCCGGGACGCAACAGTACGTTGCTTGTCAGCTTTCCGTTTCCGGAGCATAATTGTTTTTATCTGACAACAGGAGGAACCAAAAGCCATGGAAACAAAGGAAATTCTGAAAGATCTGCGGGAAAAAAGCGGGCTCACCCAGGAACAGCTGGCGGAAAAAGTGCTGGTCACCCGTCAGGCGGTCAGCCGCTGGGAGACCGGCGAAACACAGCCGAACACGGAAACGCTGAAGCTCCTTTCACGGGAGTTTAACGTATCGATCAACACCCTGCTCGGCGCTCCCCGGCAGCTTGTCTGCCAGTGCTGCGGCATGCCGCTGAACGATGACGGCATGGTCAGCAGGGAGCCGGACGGATCCTTCAACGAGGATTACTGCAAATGGTGCTATACGGACGGATCCTTCATCTATGACTCAAAAGACCGTCTCCTTGATTTTCTGGTCAGCCACATGCCGAACCCGGACGCGCTTCCGGACCCGGACCGCCGCGCGCAGTATGACGCGTATCTTTCAACACTGAAGCACTGGCAGTAAAGCAGGTAAAACCGGTCCGCGCCCTGCAAAGCACTCAATTATGATCGTCACAGGCACAGAAAAAGGCCCGGGACAGAGAAAAAGGCGGGGAACCCCCGCCTTTTTCTCTGTCATAAATCATTCTATTTTCCGGAAAGCGCCAGATAGAGGATGAAGAGCATGAGCGGATAAGCGGTCTTTACCGCAAAAACGATCCGCGGACGGTACCTTCCGCGGTAAACCGCAAAGTTAAATACCGTCCAGCCAAACGCCAAACTGAACAGGATCCTGTCCGGAAAAAGGAACTCCTTTGCGAAGATAAAAATCACGGCCGCGATGATGCCGCCGACGATCAGACCGATCCGCCGCATCCGGCGTTTCTCCTCCTCAATGTACAGCCTCCTCAGCCGCTCACTTGGATCCTCCACCGTTCCTCCCTTCCCGAAAAATCAGATCCGTACGGTCACCGCGGCATCAGAAGAACATATGCCGGAACCAGAACATCCGGCGCCGGTGCCACCGGCACATGGAGAACGGGAAGAAGAACAGCCGCCCGATCAGGAAGATCACCGACAGCAGTCCCGTCCCGATCAGGGAAAGTATCGTTACAATGGGCCAGACGATCAAACTCCGGCCTTTGGAACAAATCCCGCAAAAAATGATCAGAATCAACATATATTTCAGCATATCAGTACCCTCCTTTCAGCAATTTTCCGGTTTGAATATGTGAAATTTTCAGCTGTTTTGAAAAACAGCTCCGGCTGTCATCAGCCGCCGAATCATTTATTGATTTGATTTTACGGGAACGGCAGCAAAATGTAAATCCGAAAAGGTACAAAATAACCGTCTTTATTTTGTAAAAATGTGCAAATTAGGGGACAGGGGACAGTTTTATTCTGAAGACAGAAAACTGAATATAAAAGGCATCTGCAACCAATCAATCAGGATGACCGGCACAGCATGGTCCCGCAAACACATGTCGATGCACACTTTGCAGTGCCAATGGCAATCGGAAGACTTTGCTTCGCATGGCGCGGCCCGATCGTTCGTGTGTTTGCATAAGTTAGATGCCGCGCCGGGTTTATTTAGCCGGGGGCACGGGCCGGCTTAAGCCGCCCGTTGCCCCCGGCACCCCAAATTATGGCATCATGAACAACATATTTACCCAAATACCAATGGTTATGGTTATTCGTAAGACATAACTGTATGCGGCCGACAGTTTTTTACCTAAAGCCATTCGTTTCCGCCTGCTTAGCAGGTAGTTTTCTCTGACATGAATAAAAAAGCCCTTTGCTGCTTCAGGCAGCAAAGGGCCGGTATCGCTTATTTCAGCGTCTTATTTGATCGTCTCGATCCGCAGGACGTTGGTATTGCCGGACTGACCGCTGGTATCGCCGCCGGTCATCACGACCGTATCGCCCTTTTCCAGCTTGAGCGCTTCCTTAGCTGCCCGCAGGGAGAAGAAGTTCAGCACCTCCATATTCGGGAAGTGCTCGGTCTGGACCGGGATCACGCCCCAGGAAAGCGCCAGCTTATACCAGGTGCGCTTGCTGGTCGCCAGGCCCAGGATATCGATCGACGGGCGGAAACGGGAAACCATCCGAACCGTCAGGCCGCTGTGAGAACTGACGACGATGCCTTTGGCATCCAGGTCGATCGCCATCGTGCAGGCCGCATGGCTGATGGCATCCACACTGCTCCGGATCACAAAATCATGCTGACGGAACTGCGCCTTATAGTCAATATGGCTTTCCGTCTTTTCGGCGATCTCGCTCATCACGCGGACCGAGTCGACCGGGTATTTCCCTGCCGCGGACTCACCGGAAAGCATGATCGCGCTGGTCCCGTCATAGACCGCGTTCGCGACATCACTGATCTCCGCACGGGTCGGACGGGGATTATTGATCATGCTCTCGAGCATTTCCGTGGCGGTGATCACGCGT
Organism: uncultured Chloroflexota bacterium; assembly: GCA_902795255.1. The sequence continues at coordinate 54,862 of CADBKS010000001.1, read as the reverse complement.
TTGCCGAGAAGGCGGCATTTCGTGATCAGATGTTTCTGGATGGCCGGCAGTTCGGTGAAAGGCACTTCCACGCCCAGGTCGCCGCGGGCGACCATAACGCCCTCGCAGACCGAGCAGATCTCGTCGATATTGTCCACACCTGACTGATTTTCGATCTTGGCGATCACATCAATGTCTTCCCCGCCGTTCTCGTTCAGGAAGGTCCGCAGATCCACCAGATCCTGCTTGCAGGAAACAAAGGAGGCCGCCACAAAATCAACTTCATTGCGGATCCCGAAAAGCAGGTCAGCCTTATCCTGATCGCTCAGGTATTTCTGACGCATCACCTTCCCGGGGAAGGACATGGACTTCCGGTCCGAAAGAACGCCGCCCGTGATCACCTCACAGCGGGCCTCATCCCCTGCCAGATCCTTCACTTCAAAAACGACCAGACCGTTGTTGACCAGGATGCGGTCACCCACCGCCAGGTCATCGATCAGGCCCAGATAATTCACGGCCACGATATGCTCATCCCCGATGATATCCCGGGTCGTGAAGGTGAATTCATCCCCGTCCTTCAGCGTGATCTTCCCGTCGCGGAACGTCTTGATGCGGTACTCCGGTCCCTTGGTATCCAGCATGATCGCGATCGGCAGGTTGAGCTCTTCACGGACTTTTTTGATCATATCGATCTTTTTCTGATGTTCCGGATGCGACCCGTGTGAGAAATTGAGCCGCGCCACATTCAGGCCGTGCAGGCACATTTCCTTAAAAACCGCCGGATCTTCGCTGGCAGGGCCGATCGTACATATAATTTTTGTCTTTCTCATTGGGACACTCCTTCATCACAGGTGTAAAAAAACGGATTCGGTTCACTAATTATACTATGCTGAGCTGAAAATTAGCAAGACGGCAATTTCAGCTCCGGTCCAAACCGCCGTTTATCCATAAACCGGCCCGTAAAACAGGTCGGGAAATGATAAAATTATTTTAGTACAAAGGAGGAGCAATAAATATGAGGGAAACCGGAATTCTGTTTTTACTGTTTTTGATCCTGCTGTCACTCAGCTGCCCGGTCTGGAGCCAGACAGATGCGGGAACAGACGGGACCGATGACGCATGGAACCAACAGATCAATGAAGCACTGGCTGACTTTACCAAAGAAGAAGCGCAGGGGCTTCTGGCCCTGGGGCACGAACTGGTGGAAGGCACCGGTGCCCGCGGCCACATGAAGGACATTTACACCGAAATGGAATGGCATTCCGTCGCGGATACTTTCCCCGCCAAATTCGACCTGCGGGATCGCGGAACGGTCACCCCGGTGAAAGATCAGTCCCCGTGGGGGACCTGCTGGACTTTCGGCACCATGGCTGCCTGCGAAACCAGCATTCTGAACACGCTGCATCTGACCGCGGAAGAATATGAACAGAAATACGGCGAACCGATGGACCTTTCCGAAAAACATCTGGCGTGGTTCGGCGCCCTGGCGCTGCCGGCGCTGGATGCCTATCCGGAGGGTGAATATCCCTATACGGAGAACCAGGCCGGTGAAGGGAATTATATGGTTGAAGAGGCGGGGAAAAACCCCTATAATATGGGCGGATGGTTCTCGAACTCCACGTCAATACTGGCCTCCGGTGTGGGGGTAGTCAAAGAAAGCCAGGTTCCTTATCAGAATGCCGAAGGTACCCTGGACGAACAGGGGGACTGGTCGCTTCCCGAAGAACTGCGGTTCACACAAAGCTTTGAGCTGAAAGACGGCAACCAGCTGCTCAGCCCTGCGAATGTCGATGAGAATAATAATTACTACTACCGCCCGGAAGCGACAGAAATGATCAAATCCGAGCTGCTGAACGGCCGCCTTGTAGGGATCGCTTATTATGCGGACAGTTCCACACCTGACGATGCCGAAATTGAAAAATTGAGCACGGAAGATCTCAGGGAGTACCTGAAACAGAAGTGCGAGCTTAACGGCTATGATGCAAATCTTTATGACACCGCGAATCTGGACCGCGACGCACTGCTGACGATCATCTTTTCCGAAAAATTCGGTGCCCCCATCGAAAACATCATCGATCCGGAGGATCCGGAAGGAAGTATCCGTGAAGCATTTATGAACTTCACCGGCAGCGATCCCGTCATCTATGCCCAGTATACGTACAACATCCACGATGCAAACCATATTGTCGCGATCGTCGGCTGGGATGACACTTTCCCTGCATCCAACTTCAGAGCGGACCATCAGCCCCCGGCAGACGGTGCCTGGATCGTCAAAAACAGCTGGGGAGATGACTGGGGAACCGACGGTTATTTCTACCTTTCTTACTATGATCAGGGCATCGGCGAGGTCCAGTCTTTTGAATTCCTGATTACGGAAGAAACGGAAAACGTGGAATATCTGGACATTCTTGAGTATGACTATATGTCCGTCAACAGCATGCATTCAACGCTTTTCGACAAACCGGTCTATTCAGCCAATGTTTTTGATATCACCGAGGACAGCGTGATGCAGTATGCTTCCGTTATGACCGGTGATCTGAATGCGGCAGTGACCGTAAATATCTACCTGCTGAATGAAAATTCGGTCAGCCCCACGGACGGGAAACTGCTGGACAGCGTGACAGAAACCTTCCGCTATGCCGGTTATCACCGGCTGGCACTGAGCAACAACCTGCTGCTTCCCCAAAACAGCCGCATCAGTATCGTTGTCCTGAACCGCGTCCGGACCGCTGACGGACTGAAATATGCCATTACCAACGGCACGAACGATGCAAAATTCGAAGCAGATCCTGAAGCTGAAGAAGATCCGCAGACAGACTACAATGTCGGGATCGTCAACCCGGGCGAAAGCTACATCCTGCTGGAGGACAGCTGGATCGACTGGAGCTATGCGGTCAGCTTTTTCTCCGCCTATCTGGATTTCAACTCCACCGCTTTTGACAATCTGCCCGTCAAGGGCTATGTCTACCCGCTGGATCAGATCATGAAGATCCATCACCTTTCCGACTGGCAGAGCGCGGTCGGCGGTGAAGCGGCATTCTGTCCGGATGACGGCTACATGGTCCTCAACACGGGCAACTGATCTCTCTGAACACCCGGCAGGACTGTTTCCTGTCATCCGGGCAAACCAAAACGCCGGCGGAGCAAACTTCCGCCGGCGTTTTGGTTTCGGATCCGCCGATTGGAAATGAAGAGAGGATCTCAGGCTTCTTCAGTTCCCGGATCATCCGGTTTCGGTGTCTTATAGAAATGATACTCCGCCAGAGCCGCCCAGACCTGCGGGTCATCCGCCTCATCCAGGAGCACAAAGTCCGTAAAATGGTTCTTCTTCAGGAACGCTTCAAAGACTTCCTGCAGTTCCGGCCGGAGACGGTAGATGGCTTTCAGCGTGACGTCCTCTTCGTCTTCGCCATCTTCAAAAATGAAAAGCTGCCGGGCGACAAAAACAGCCTTGTCCAGCAATTCGGAAGCGCAGCCCTGACGGCGGTAGGCGGGCAGGGTATAAATGCTCAGCACCGCAATATCACCGAAGGGCTCCATCAGACAGATCAGTGCCGAGACCGGGATGATGATGCCGTCTTCATTCGGAAGCATTGCCGCAAGACAGATATATTCACAGTCCAGGTCATCTTCATAAGATTCCAGTTCCTCGTAGATATAGGAAAGCATCAAATGCTCGTAATCTTTCAGCGTTTCTTTGGTAATGACCTCAATTTTCATGGCATCCATATCCTTATCAAAAAATATTAATCATAATCACTGCGATCTGAACTTACTTTATTATGATTATGGCAATCAAAAGTGAGTGCTTCGCAGGGCGCGGCCCGATCGCTCGTGTGTTTGCATAAGCCGCCGGCCGCGCCTTGTTTTTATAGCCGGGGGCGGTCGGGCTGAGCAAGCTCACCCGCCGCCCCCGGCCCCCCATTTTTTGTATCAGAGAAGATAAATTGTTTTTTTATAAAAATGACTGCTATTCCATCTCATCCGAAACCAGCACGGTCACCTTTTGTAAGGCAGGGCAGGGAACTGCTGCCTGCTGCCTGCTGACAGCTGCCGGCTCCCTCCCTGTTAATTCTATCATAATGCGTACGGTTTACCCTCTGCTTCCGCCGGCTGTACCGCATGCAAATATTAGAAATAAATTATTTTTTCAGGATGTAAAAAAGTTTGTGGTATGCTAAAAAATATCGATTTTTTATTTCATTGATCCATCAGGAGTTTATGATGTCTATTATTAATGATCTTCTCGAAAAAATCACGGGGCTGGATCTTGACGGCAGCGACAGCGAAAAAAAGACCGTCGAACGCCCCTGCGCCAACTGTCCCAGCGACTGCGCGATCGCCGGAACCGCCTGCACCATCTGCGAACCCTACAAGAAGAAGCTGATCGACGCGGTGTACCATGTGGACCACCTGGAAGAATATTACGCGCAGTACGAAGTCGTCAGCAAACCGCAGGCCGCCGCCGGTTCCACGACCCACTGCCCCCGCTGCGGCGCCAACTCCTCCGATCCCTACATCTGCGAATACTGCGGCAGCAAGCTGTCTGACGAACCCGTTTCCTCCGGAAAGATCCAGGTCAGTGCTGCCAGTGAGATCCCGAACCCGATCACACAGGCCCAGGATATCATCTGGGAGCGCTATGCCGCCGTAGTCGGCAAATCCGCCTCGGAAAAAACCAGCTCCGGCAGTTTTCTCAGCGACCTTTTCTCCCAGATCATCGGCACCTCCGATGAAACGGACAGTGATTCCGCACTCGGCGCAAAGATGTCCGAAGCCGAGATCAAAGAAGCCGCAGCCCTCTACAAAGTCTCTGTCGGGGACTACCTGACCGGTCTGGACAACGGGAAATACCTGACCCTCAGCGGCAAGAAAGAAGCCGACGCTCAGGGCGAAAGCGCATCCCTTTCTCCCGCATCCATGGGACTGCCCGGAATGGCAGCCATCGGCATGATGGCCGGCAGCATCTTCAGCAATGCCGGCAGCAGACGCCCGCAGGTCCGACCGCAGCAGAGCTTCAGCCGCCAGCCGCAGTCCCGCCCGGCCGAACCGCAGCGGCATCCGCAACACTCGCCGGATACGGTACGCCCGTCAAAGCCGGTCAGCCGGCCTTCAGGCAGCAGCGACATTCTCCAGCGCCCGTCCGCCTCTTCCGGCAGCAGCCGCGACAGTTTCCGCCGCCCTTCCGAAAGCAGCAGAATCACCCCGCAGCGCAGCACACCGTCTTCCGCAGAGAACAAGCCGAGCCATGAAAGGCATCCGGAAAACCGCCGGAGCGGCGGATCCGGGAACCCGGGCGGACGCGGCGGACGCAGATAAAGACCGGTCAGCGGGTATCTGCAGTTTATATACGGGTGAATCTCATTGAGAGCTGCGGAACCATCAATAAATATGTCGTCCTTGACATAATAACCGGGGGTGCCGGGGGCAACGGGCGGCTTTAGCCGGCCTGTGCCCCCGGCTAAATAGACAAGGCGCGGCAAGTAACTTATGCAAACACACGAGCATTCGGGCCGCGCCATGTGCGAAGCACTCACTTTTGATTGCCTTGTACATATCAAAATGAAATATTTAAGGAGAAAAGGAAGAAAAATAAAGCCGTAAAAAACCGCGCTATGACCGTCCCGGAACTTTTACCGGACCGGAAACGTAAAAACATCAGCTGATCCGAATTCCGGAATCACGAAAGGATAACAAAACAATGAAGAAAAATACTTTACTGACCATATGTCTGGCTCTCGCTGCCCTGATGAGCCTGGCAGGCATCGCCTGTGCCCAGGAAACAAAGGCCCCGATCAATTACGGCGAGTCAAAACTTTATACTAACGAAGAAATCGACGCCGCCGCGGAGGTCATTATGGCGGAGTTTTCCGGCTGGGAAGGCTGCGAGATGCACCTGCTCGAATATGCCGGTGACGCGCAGTCCCTGAATGAGCTCGAATACATTCAGGAAAACTACCAGGAACCGTACGACGAATGCATGGTCTTCATCTCCGCGTTCCGCTCCCCCAAAGAAGCCTACGCCGCATGGGAAGCCGATCAGGAATACGTCTGGAGCTGGTGCCTGGCCCGCGCCGATAAAGGCGAATGGAAGGCGCTGACCTGGGGATGGGCGGAAAGCTTCATCGCGTCCGATCTGTACACCATGGACGAGGTGATCTCCGCTGTTGATATCATCCGTGCGGAGGTCGACCGGATGGAAGGCGTAAAACTCCATCTGGTCCGCTACAGCGGCGATGAGATCTCAAAGAGCGCTCTGGAATATATCAACAGTCTGGAAAGAGGCACCTTTGACGAATGCGCCGTCTTCTCCGTCTGGCTCCAGTCCCCGAAAGACGCCTACGGCGCCTGGGAACCGGATCAGCTCTACACCTGGACCTGGTTCCTCGGCCGCGCGGACAAAGGCGAGTGGCAGATCATCACCTATGGTTTCTGATCTGTACCGGATCGAATACAACTGAAAAACAGGACGGAGATCTCCGTCCTGTTTTTATCAGCACATATTTTGGGTCAGCTGATGAAATGGGTCCACAGGGCGCTGAGCGGCCAGACCAGGATCATGGCGGGGATCATATCCGCGATCGGGAAATCCCGGATCTTCGTGATGCGGAAACCGGTCGCCAGCATGATGAAGCCGCCGCAGGCCTTGAACCCGGTGTATTGGCGAAACATGCCGGCTCCGGGCTCAGTTCCACTTCCGGCCACCTTTTTATCAGCCTCAGCCGACAGAAAGAATCATCAGGCGTTACGCAGAAAATCCTGAAAATATCTGCCGGTGATAATGAAAAACCCGAGAATCAACGCCAAAAGTGAACACCACAGGATAAATCTTATTTTTTTATTCGGATTCCGGTTGATCAGTTTTGAAGTCAGGATCGGACCGAAGAACGGAATGAACAAATACGGCAGTTTGCCGAAACCGTTTGTACTGAGGCGAAAACTATACCACGGTTTTGTTCTGAATGGCTCTACATCAAATTCAGGCACCAGCCCATGATTACCAGAAGCACAGAGCAGCAGGGCAATAACGCCGATCATGATCCCTGCAAATTGATGGTGATAAACCACATACCGTATATTTGAACCGATGAATTTCAGCAGTACGCTCTTCTCAAGCAGCGGCGAGAGCAGCCCGCACAGGCAGAACACGAAAAAAAAGGCCGTCAGAAATGTAAAAAATGGCAGGAAACTGTTCGGCTGCCTTGTAAGGTTCATATCTCTGGTATTAAAATAAGGATCCCAGTTCGTCAGCAGCAAAAGGAGCGTCTGGGCACCTACAGCCAGACCCATTCCGAGAAGATACCGGTTCCTGTTTGTAAAAAGCATTTTAATGTATCTCTCATAGCAGATTCCGAACGCAAAAAAGGCAAACAAAAATCCGGTTCTGAGCAACAAAACCTTCTCCCGGGTAAGATGGGGATTGGCTCTTCTGTATTCCAGAGAAAAAAACGAAAGGGAGAGGGCAATGATCAGGATCAGCAGATCCGTATATTTCTGTTTTTTCAGCGGAATTCGGTACACGGCGTTGGCGATCATTTCAATGATAAATAACTGAAAAATGAACCATAATGAAATATCATTTCTGAACTGATAATTCAGCATAAAAGGCGAAAGGAGCAGACTGTCCACACTCAGAGAACTGCCATAAGAAATAAATTTATAATGGCGCATTACAACAGAAATCAGTCCGTAACAGAAATTCACAAACAAAGCAGGAAACAGGAGCGTATTGCACTTCCCCCATAAATAGCGTAAAAAGCTTTTCTTTTTTGCCATTCTCCCAAAGAGGACGCCCGAAACAGCGATAAAAAAGGGCATATGCCAGGAATAATACGGGAAGAAAGAATTGATCGTGGCACCTGCTGCCTGATAATGTCCGTTGATCACTGCAAGGATCCCGATCGTCTGAGCAAGCAACAGCACAGGATCCATTTTTCTGGCCAGACCGGCTTCCTTTTGGATATTCATATCAAACTCCTTCTGCGAAAAAGCTGCCCTGCACAGATATAGAAGAGCCATTAAGATACAAAGGGACATCAAAAGTGCTCATACAGCAGCAATGCTGAGAAAAAAAGCCCGCGCCGGCTTTCGCGTATTTATACAGAAACAATATCATATCACATATATCCTCCGAGTCGGGCCGGATTTGCCATTAAAGTAACACACAAGATTATTTTTCATGCACAAAAGTGTCTGCATATTCTATATTGCTCCATTGATACAATGGCCGGAAAGACTGCAGTGCTCCCACACATTGAAAGCCACTTTCTTTCGAAAAATCCTGAGAACGGAGCATTATATACGGTGATCAGTCTTTCCTTCTTCCGGTCCGGTTAAAACACAAAGGCCGCGGGAATGCGGCCTTTTCTGATCAGAAGTTATCGCAGGTCAGCCGATGAAATGGGTCCACAGGGCGCTGAGCGGCCAGACCAGGATCATGGCGGGAATCATATCCGCGATCGGGAAATCACGGATCTTCGTGATGCGGAAACCGGTCGCCAGCATGATGAAGCCGCCGCAGGCCTTGAAATCATTGACCATGGAAGGGGTCGTCAGCGGGAAGATCAGGCGTGCGCAGAAAAACAGGATCAGGAAGATCACCGTCTGGGGCACTGCGATCGCCGAGACCGAAAGACCCAGCGTGCAGGCAAAGATCATCGCCGTGAAAAGATCCAGGATCGACTTCGCGAGCAGGATGCTGTGGTCGCCTTCCATTCCGGAGACGATCGAGCCGTAGATCCCGGTCCCGCTGGCGCAGAAAAGGACGATTGCCGTCACCAGCAGGTTTTTATCACGGACCTGGCCTCCGTCAGGGAAGAGCTTCGACATCTTCACCCCGGCATGTTCGATGCGCTTTTCCAGGTGGAGCAGAAGTCCGATGATCGTCCCCGCGATGACCGAAAGCACGACCGCGGGCATGTTCTTCATCAGGATGACCGACGTGATCCCGATGCACATTGAGCAGAGCCCGAAGATCAGGTTCAGCTTATTCCGCAGATCCTCCGAAAGCAGACTGCCGAACTTCGCTCCAAGCAGTCCCCCGATCACTACAGCAAAACAATTGACAATAACACCGACCGGCATAGTTCCCTCTTTCCAGATTTCGTTGTAAAAAATGACGATAAAATCTTACCCCGTAATTTTTTTGCTGTCAAACGCGAAAAAACAGATTCCCGCCGCGATGCTCAGCGGGAATCTGTTTTTTCGGTTTGCTTCATGCTTTTCCTTCAGAAAAGATCCCGGTCCGCCGGGCCGGGATCTTTCTTCATACAATTACAGGGATGGAGGATCTCCTCCCCCGGTATTATTCGAATGCCTTCAGGACGAATTCGTCGCTGCAGATGTCATCGATGGTGAGTTCGCCCGTCACTTTGGAAGCCTGGGTATTGCGCAGGTTAGCGAGCATATCCTTGAACGCACCGGTGGTGTAATAATCCTTGAAGGCTTCAGCCGTCGGGAAGATCACATCAGCCAGCTGGCCGGTCAGTTCATTGGTCGGCTGCTGGGCGTAGGTAGAAGCGTAAGCGCATGCCATTTCCGGATTTTCGGCACGGAAGGCCTGAGCCTTCGTCAGGGCATTGATAAAGCGCTGGGTGATTTCCGGATTCTTCGCAATATAATCCTTGTTGGCGACCCAGGTGCTCGGGAACGCGTACTGCGGATAAGTCGTGTTGTCGGCGATTACTTTCGCATTGTCGCCGAGCGCAGTCTGCAGACTGGTCATCGCGGGTTTCCAGCCGGCCCAGGCGTCAATGCTCTTGTCATTGAATGTAGAAGGAATGTTGTCATTGGCGATGTTCAGGATCCTGACATCATTGGCAGTCATTCCGTTTTCCTGCAGACAGACCAGGAGCAGCGTATAGCCCGCCGCGCCTTCCTGAACAGCGATGGTCTTACCCTTCAAATCAGCGATCGATTCGATCCCGCTGTCAGCGCGGGTCACGATCTGTTCCGTCAGAGCCAAGTTGTCCAGCGCGATGATATCCACCTGGCCGCTGAAAGCCAGCCATGCAGCACCGCTGCCGATAAAACCGAACTCAGCCTGACCGGCGACCATCGCGGCGATTTCCGGAGGACCGGAGGTATACATCTGCAGGTTCACACGCAGGCCCTCATCTTCGAAGTAGCCCTGCGCCATCGCCACCGCAATGGCGGTCGAACCGCCGATGGTCGGATGATAGATCACATTGATCACATCCGCAGCCAATACAGAGGAAACGCTCACCATGAGAGCCATGGCAAGCACCAACAGGATCATCAGCTTTTTCTTCATTTCTCATCCTTTCAATTGATTCTATACGCCCGCGGCCTGACAGAGTGCCGCGCTGACGCTTTCTGCAGGGACGGACGCCCCTGGTTTACACAAATCCCTTCAGCAGCCTTTCGCGCTGGATCAGCATCCCTTCCCGGATCTTTTCCGGATCCCCTTCATAGCGGTAATCCTCCATCTCCATGCTCATATCGACGTCCGGCTCCAGATATTTCTCCGCCAGCGCAAGAAAACGGGGCCAGTCAATATCCCCGTCACCGGCAATCAGATGGGTCCACCACTGGTTTTCCTCATGTCCCTTTTCGGTCCCGGTATTGTGCAGGATCCCGACTTCATTCAGTTTCGTGTGATCGATCTTCGTATCCTTGATGTGCAGATGATGGATCCGGCTCCCGAATTCAGCCATCGGCCCGTAAACATCGATCATCTGCCAGACAAAGTGGCTCGCATCATAACAGAGTCCCAGCGTTTCATCCGGCACTGCCGCGAAGACAGCGCGCCACATCAGTGGAGAGGTCGCAATGTTGCGGTACATCGGACAGTTTTCAAGACAGACCTGCAGCCCGAGCTGCTCCGCGCGGCGCACCGTTTTTTCCAGGAATTCCGCTGCCGGAGCAAGACTGCGCAGCGGGTCGCATCCGCCGCTGTCCGGCAGGGACAGTCTGCGGCTGATCCCGGTCGAACAGATGATCCGCTTCGCGCCGATCTCAGAGGCAAACTCCATGCGCCGGATCAGCTCCCTGCGGAAGCCCTCCGCGGTTCCGGGATCGTCATCGATGAAATTGCGGCAATAGATCATCGCGTCGATATCCACGACCTTCGCGGCCTCTCGGAAACGCTCTGCCGAAAGTTCGATTCCCGGCCCGACCTCCAGAAAGTCAAAACCGCTGTCCGCGGCAAATTGCGCAATCGTCTCCAGGCAGGATTCTCCCGCCCAGACAAAGGCATTCGTCATGAAACCGATCCTCAAGCCGGCACCTCCTCACAGGTTCCGGCAGCCGCGGCCCGTCCTGCCGCTTCGATCACCCTGCTGATGTAAAGTCCCTGCGCAATATCCGGCCATTTTTCCGCCCGTCCCTCGATCACATCCAGAAATGTGCCGATCTCTTTCACAAACCAGCTTTCGAACCAGGTCTCGGGCTCCGCCGCATACTCACGGGGCGCCTTTTCGTAGGCACCGGGACATTCTTTTTTCCAAAACAGAACTTTGTCCGGATGGCGCAGGGAAACCTGAACGATCCCGCCCTCTCCGGTGATATTGATCATGGTTTCATCCATTCCGACCCGGGAAGTATGCATCATATGCAGACCGCTGCTCGTTTCTGCAATCAGCGCAGAAAGGTCATCATTTTCGACCGCGGCCGGCTCTCCCTGTGCGTTCAGACGGGTCCCGATCACTGTATCCAGCATGCAGGATACCTTTCTGAAACGCTGTCCGGCGATAAAGTCCGCCAGATCGATCAGGTGCGAGCCGAAATCCGCCAATGCGCCAAAACCCGAAGTCTCCCTGCGCATCCGCCACTCCAGCCCGATCCGCTCATCCGCGAGCCTTCTGCCCCCGGCCCAGGAAACAACGGAATAGATCCGTCCGAGTTCCTCTCTTGTGATCTTCGCGGCCAGTCCGACAGCATTTACCCAGCGGTAAACCATCCCCGCCATCTGCTTCCCCCCGCATTCGAGAGAAAGATCATAAAGACGCTGACATTCTGTCTGCGTGACCCCGACCGGCTTTTCGATCAGCACGTTCCTGCCCGCCCGCATAGCCTGTTCTGCCTGGGAACAATGCAGAAAGTTCGGGGTACAGATATCCACGGCGTCGCATGCACCGATCAGTTCCTCAAGGGAGCCGCAGACACGGGCGTTCAGGTGATGATCGGCACAAAACTTTTCCGCAGCGTCCGCGCGGATATCATAAACAGCCGTGATCTCCGCCCGGGGATCCGCGGCGTAACCCAGCGCGTGGAAATGAGCGATGGAAACGGTAGCACCCGTTCCGATAAGCCCGATCCTGATCATCACATCCTCCTTGTATGTACCGGACAGCACCGGGCTGTCCGGCAAAACTTATTTTCTGAATTCCAGATATTCCTGATAGACATCGCTCCAGATACGGTTTTTATATTCGTTAAACTCCGGCAGCAGTTTGGTTGCCTGATTGCGCGGGTAAGGGAGATCGATCGGAACGATCTGTTTCACCCGTCCGGGCCGCGCGCTCATGATCACACAGCGTGTGGAGAGGAGCACCGCTTCCTCTACGTCATGCGTGATGAAAAAGCAGGTCCGGCGGTCCTGCTGCCAGGTTTTCAGCAGATCCTCCTGCAGCTGTGCCCGGGTCTGCGCGTCCAGCGCACCGAAAGGTTCATCCATCAGCATCACCTGCGGGGCGATGGCGTAACCACGGGCGATTGCGACCCGCTGTTTCATTCCGCCGGAAAGTTCCTTCGGATAAGCGTTTGCAAAGTCCAGCAGGTCGACCATTTTCATGTAATGATCGGAGATCTCGTGCTTTTCCTGACGGGTATAGCGGCGGGTGATGACTTTTCCGTTCACCTCTTCCGTTTTCCGCAGGTAGGCCATGCCGAATTCAATATTCTGCCGGACAGTCAGCCAGGGGAACAGCGCGTACTGCTGGAAGACCACACCGCGGTCATTTCCGGGACCGATAATGACCTCATCGTCCAGACGGATCTCCCCCTCCGTGACCGGTTCCAGCCCGGCGATCATATTCAGGAGCGTGGTCTTTCCACAGCCGGAGGGTCCCACAACACAGATAAATTCATTTTCATAAATCGTCAGGTCCACACCGTTCAGAGCGACCGTTTCCTTGCCGTCATAGCCCCGGTATATTTTCTTTACATGGTCGATCACGATTTTCGGCTTATTGTCCATGGTAACCACTCCATTCTCACAGCCAGCGTGTCAGTTTCTTTTCAGCCAGCAGCAGCAGTCTGTCCAGCACAAAGCCGATGACACCGATGCAGATGATACCCAGGATCACCCGGTCCATACGGAAATAGATCTGTGCAGTCTGGATCATGCTTCCCAGCCCGTAAAACGTACCGGTCATTTCCGCGGCGATCAAGGTCGTCAGGGCGGTCGAGACCCCAAGACGGGCTGCGGTCAGGATATAGGGGAAGGAATAAGGGATAACGACCCTGAAAAAGATGGAAAGGTCGTCCGCCCCGAAGGTATAAGCTGCCTTCACCAGCGTCATGTCGATCGTCTTGACCCCCTGGAAGATCGTCACCGTCATAACGAGGAACGAGGTGATAAAGATCACCGTCGTCTTCGCGCTTTCCCCGGTACCCATCAGCAGGATGACCATCGGGATCAGCGCGATTGGCGGGATCGTCCGGAAAAACTGGATCCAGGGATCCACCGCGTAACGGAAACCGCGGTACCAGGCCATCAGAAAGGAGACCGGCAGCGCGGCCAGAAAGGCGATCGCCCAGCCGGAGAACACACGCTGAAAGGACCAGCGGATGTGTTTCAGCAGCAGGTAGGGTTCAAATTCCCCCGTGGCGCCGTTGTTCATCAGTTCGGGAAGCGCCCGGTTGATGATGTCCTGCGGGCCGGCCAGGACGACACCTACCCCCAGCATCATCGAGAGCGCCCACCAGATTAGGATCGCGCCCGCCAGTGAACAGATCAGGATCACCCGCCGCTGAATGGCCGGTCCTTCGCCAAAATCCTTCAGCTTGCGGGATTTTCTCGGATTTGCGGTTTTCGATTCCATCATTTTTCCTTTTGCAGTCTGCAGTCAGCAGCAGTTTCGGTTATGACATACGGTCCCGCCTGAAGGCGGGCAGCATTTCGCATTTGATATAAATATTTTATTTGATTGATTAATTATATCAGGGATAATGGATATTACAAGGTTTAATTCAACCTGTGAATGGGCACTCCGCGTCCCCTTCTTCTGCCTGCTGCAGGCCGGAACGAGAATAAAGATAATAAATCCGCTGTACGAAGCGCGTTCCCCCTCACCGCCATGATGACAGCAGGCCCGGATAAGGTATAATCATTATCCTGAGGAAATATTAAATGCTGATCACTGAAAATCACTGGATCGAAACACCTGCCGGGCAGATGAAAGTGACCGCGCTGCGGCCGGCCGGGCAGGAGCATCCGCTGCCGGGGATCCTCTGGATCCACGGGGGCGGCTACACAACAGGAATGGCCGCAATGGTCCACTTTTCCTGCGGGATGATGCTGGCACAGAAATACGGAGCAGTCGTTTTCTCGCCGGAATACCGGCTGGCCGGGCAGGCACCCTATCCGGCAGCGCTTGAGGACTGCTATGCGGCGCTGCGCTGGATGAACAGCAATACCGAAACGCTCCGCATCCGCCCGGACAAGATCATCGTGGGCGGAGAAAGCGCGGGCGGCGGTCTGGCGGCGGCAGTCTGTCTGTACGCCAGGGATCAGGGCGAGGTAAAGATCGCCATGCAGATCCCGCTTTACCCGATGCTGGACTGCCGGGACACACCGTCTTCCGCGGACAACCACGGGCATGTCTGGGATACGAAGCGCAACCACAGGGGCTGGGCCGCCTATCTCGGCGAACTTTACGGTACCGACCGTGTTCCCAAATACGCATCTCCCTCACTGGAAACCGACTACGCCGGTCTGCCGCCGGCTTATACCTATGTTCTGGACGGGGAACCCTTTTACAGTGAAACCGTGACCTACATCCGGGAACTGCAGAAAGCCGGCGTGGACGCGTCCATAGACGTTTTCCACGGGGATATCCACGCGTTCGACGCGCTCTTCTGGACGGACAACTCCAAAGAGGCACGGGAAAAGCTTTGTGAAGCTTATGAAAGGATCATCGGGAAGGAATCATGAAGATCTATATTGCCGGTCCGCTGTTTAACGACGCTGAAAAAACTTTTAACACAAAAATCGACGCCCTGCTCCGCGAATGCGGTCATGAGACTTATCTGCCGCAGCGGGACGGCGGGATCGTCGCGGAAATGCCGGACTTCATCGACGGAGTGCCGAAAGGGACCTGGGTCTTCCGGAAAGACCTGCAAAATCTTGCCGGGACCGATGTTTTCCTGCTCCTGATGGACGGGCGCGTCCCGGATGAAGGGGCCTGTGTCGCGCTCGGATACTGCTGCGCGCTCGGGAAACGCTGCATCGGTTACCAGACCGACGTGCGCCGCGCTTATGACGGTCAGAACAACATCATGCTGACCGGCGCGCTGGAGACCGTTCTGCACAATGAGGAAGAACTCCGGGAGTTCTTCCGGAAAGCCTGACGAAAAGCTGAAGCCGGAGAAAGAAAAATGATCAAAGCCGTATTATTCGATCTGGACGGCACACTGCTGCCGATGGACCAGGAAGCTTTCACCAAAGGATATTTTAAAGAACTGGCGAGATCCATGTACCCGCTGCGTGAGGCGGAACAGCTGATCAGTTCCGTCTGGGCGGGGACCAAAGCCATGATCCGGAATGACGGGAAGCAGACCAATGAGACCGTCTTCTGGAACACCTATGCCGGCATTTACGGTGAAGAAGCACGCGCGGATGAACCGCGTTTCGCCGAATTTTACGGGAAACGCTTCGGGGAACTCAGCGGTCTGTGCGGGAAAGACCCCGCGGCCGGGCCGCTGGTGCATGACCTGCGGGCAGCCGGATATACACTGGCTGCCGCCACCAACCCGCTTTTCCCGATGACCGCACAGCACTTCCGGCTCGGCTGGGCCGGCACGGACCGGAATGATTTCTCGTGGATCACGTCCTACGAAAACAGCTCTTTCTGCAAGCCTTCCGCCGGATATTACCTTGAAGTTCTTGAGAAAATCGGCGCACGGCCGGAAGAGGCGCTGATGGTCGGCAACGACATCGGTGAGGACATGGAACCCGCGGCTGGCATCGGGATGCAGGTGTTCCTCATCACGGCCTGCATGATCAACCGGGAAGGAAAGGACATCTCCGGATACCCGCAGGGCGGTTTTGACGGACTCCGCAGCTTCATCGCGGAAAACGGCGCGTACCCGCTCCGCCCGGACAGTGAAAAGGCGCACTGATGGACCATTTCCGCACGCAGTACGAAAAGCTCTATGAGGGCGAGGTATATTACTGGGGGACCGAACCGGCCGACTTTCTGCGCGACCTGATCCGGATCAAACCGCCCCGCTTCGGGATGAAGATCCTGGATATCGGCTGCGGGGAAGGGAAGGACGCGGTATGGATGGCGCAGCAGGGGTACTGGGTCACGGCATTCGACCTGACAGAATCCGGCATCCGCAAGACGAAGCAGCTGGCAGCCGCCCGCGGTGTGCGGATCAATGCCTATACCGCCGATATCAATGATTTCGAAACCGATGAACGCTTCGACATCATCTATTCCAGCGGGACCGTTCAGTACCTCGCGGAGGAAAACATCCCCGGGTTTTTCGAAAAGGTCAGGCGGATCACCAACCCCGGCGGTCTGAATTACTTTAACGTTTTCGTGGAAAAACCCTTTCTGGAGCTGCCTCCGGACTGGGACCGGGAGGAAAAGATGTGGAAGACGGGAGAGCTTTTCTCCCGATACGCTGACTGGAAGATCCACACGATCGATGAAGTGATCTTTGAGGACAACAGCGGCGGCGTCCCGCATTTCCACTGTATGGACCGGATCCTGGCGGAACGGGTCATCTGACGGTCGTCGGCCGATCGTCCATCATTTGTTTTTGAATTCGGGCCGTTATTTTGATAGAATAAAGCGGTATTTACTAATGAGAATGCCGGATGGAATTATCTGAATGAAACAAATTGCCGAAAACATCATCATCGAAACCGAATACGTCGGCGTGACGCTGGGGGCGGTCGTTCAGCATGACCGTGTGATTTATATCGATGCCCCGCTACTGCCCGAACATGCCCGTCTGTGGCGCATCGCGGCAACTGCCCGCAAAAAGATCCCGCAGCAGGTGGTCCTTCTGGACGCCCATCACGACCGCACGATCGGTTCCCGCTTCCTGGAATGCACCATCATCGCCCATGAACAGGTGCACTGGATCTACCAGAACCGGCCCGTGACCTTCAAACCGATCAGCCAGCATTCCGGATCCGTTTGGGAAACGATCAACATCCAGAACGGTTTCCGCTGGATCTACCCGGAGATCATTTTCTCCCAGCGGCTGGACCTGCACCAGAGCGATCTGCACATCGACCTGCAGTACCACCCCGGCCCTTCCGCCGGTGCGTCCTGGGTCGATATCCCGGCCCGCAAGGTCGTTTTTGTCGGCGATGCCGCGGTCAGCGGTCAGGTTCCTTTCCTGCACAGCGCGGAACTCGGTGCATGGCAGAACACTCTCGACGTTATGGAAGCACGCTATAATGACGGCTACCAGATCGTCGGCGGCCGCTCCGGTCTGATCGGAAAGCCGGAGATCGAGGCGATGCGGGCCTTCCTGACGCGTGTTCAGGACTGCCTGACGGATTACGCGGCCTGCAACGAGACCGATGAACGGATCGATTCCCTGATCGCGCGGCTGGAGATGGATACATTTTTCAAAATCAAAAAAGACGACAAAGGCCAGATGGTCGAGCGTCTTTCCTACGGCCTTCACCGCTACTTCCGGACCAATTACATGAAGATCGACGATACCCTTCAGGAAGCCCCGGAAGAAGGAAGCGAAAGCGAAACCGAAGCGGAGGAATAAAATGCGTTTCCGGATCTTCCTCGTTTGTCTCAGTGCTGCATTTCTGTTTCTGACGGGCTGCAATGTGCCGCAGCGCCCCGCCGCTGAGCCGACCGCGGAGATCCCGGAGGCGACCGAGCTTCCTCCCGAACCCACCGAGACCCCGACACCGCTGCCGGCACAGGAAAAGATCGTTTTCATCACCTCCTCCGACGCGCCCGGTGTCAGTGAAAATCTGAGGACCGCCATGGATGCCGTATGCGGGGCCGGATTCGACTGTCAGGAGGCGGCATCCGAAGACGGGCTGAGCGCGGACACGGATTACGCGGTCTTTGCCAAAGAGCCGACCGCGCTTTCCTCCCTGACGGAACGTTTTCCGCAGACCCGCTTCATCCTGGTGACGGCCCCCGATACGGAGCTGCAGAACGTCTGGACGATCCGGTATGATGAGGCCTTCTTCCCGTTTCTCGCGGGTCTTGCGACCGTCAGCAGCGCGTCGGACTGGCGCAGCGCGGGCCTGATCCCGAGCGATTCCGCTGTCTGGGGCAGCCACGCGGAAGAGGCATTTCTGAACGGCGCGCATTACCTGTGCGGGAACTGCCGCGGTGTACTGTCGCCTTATGTCGAATTTCCGATCGTGATCTCCCAGCCGAAGGACAGCTCACCGGACAGCTGGAGCAGCCGCTTCGATGAGGCACAGAACAGCTTTATTTACACCGCTTTTCTTTCGGACGAAGCGATTTCCGAAGCATTGCTGCAGAAAATGGTCACCCTGAACATCCGGATGCTGGGCGTGTCCGCACCGCCGGCCGGTCTTGAAAACAACTGGCTCGCGACAGTCCGCTTTGACTGGGCGGAGACCCTGCGGCAGATCATCGCCCGATCCGAAGCCGGCGAAACACAGGGCTCAATGGGTGTCGTTCTCTCGATCACGCCGGGTGCCCTGACGGAAAGTTTTTCCGAAGGGAAAGCCAATGTCCTGCGGAACGCCTACGCGGATCTGCTCAGCGGCAAGCTTTCAGCCTATACGGCCTCCACAGAATATACCGAATAAAAACAAACAACCGGATCCCGGATAAAAAGGGGCTGAACGAAGAACGTTCAGCCTTTTTTCGTATTTATGAAAACCACCTGCTATGCAGGTTGAGCCGAAAATCTTTAGCTGAAAGATAACCGCAGTTCAGCAAGTTGGCTGGTTGGAAAACCATGTCGGAAAAACAGATCTGTCGACCCTGACATAATTAACGGGGTGCCGGGGCCGACGGGTGGCCGCAAGGCCAGCCCGATCGGCCCCGGCTAAATAAACCAGGCGCGGCAAGCAGCCTATGCAAACACACGAACAACCGGGCCGCGCCATGTGAAGCACTCTCTTCCGATTGCCATGTGCACTGAAAAGCGTTCACATACAGGCGCAGAGAATCACAGCCGCGGGCACTGCACTGTTCAGCGCGGGGTGTTCCCGGCCTTCAGCGCGGCCATCAGGCGGACCTGTTCTCGTCTCAGGAGATCCTCCAGCTCCGCCCGCTCATTGAGCAGGTACCGGTAAACCTTGTCCCCCTCCGCAGCCGTACGGCGGTACTGTTCATCACTGATCACACCGTTCCGGCAGGCGGCCTCCAGCTCATCGCGGTCCAGTTCAAGCACCGTATCGCTCCCGACATGGACCACATAATCCAGGAAAAGATCGGTGAAATGAGGATCTTCCGTATCGGTGACATTCCCGTCGGTCATGTCAATATAGATCTCAAGCAGCCGGCCGTTCTCATCGAACATGGAAGTGATCCAGTAAAACTGCCCCTCAAGGGCGATCTGGATCCAGCTGTACCCGGCCTCGACGATCTTCACGTCCCCAGCCTCGTAACGGATAAAGAGCGGCTCCGTGATCTTTTTGATGAAGAGAAGGGAGATCTTTCCGGGGATCCCCTTCCAGCTGAACGCTTCGGTGCGGATCTCCTTCTCCAGAATACGGTGCCAGTCATCACGGCGGATCGTTTTGACGTTCAAGCTTCCGCCCCGTACTGCAACACAAGACGCGCCGCTTCGGCCCGCATCTGATCCGTGACCTCATCCGGCCCGACGATCTTCACACCGCCGCCGAGCGCGATGATCCAGCCCAGGAACTGTCTGCTGACAGCCACTGTCACCGTCGTGCGGAAGCGGGTGCCGTCCACAGGGCTGATGATGATATCCTTGCCGAAACGGTCGATCAGTACGCCGACCATGCTGTTTTCAGCCTCCAGTGTGACCCGGGTCTCCTCGCCGCCGAACATGCCGAAAAGGCTCTTGGTATAGCGCGGCATGTTGAACTTTTTGAACTGGTCCTGCCCTTCACGCTTCTCCGCGGTAAGGGAGATCCTCAGCATTTTGTCCACACGGTAATGCTTGATCTTGCCATCGGCCGCGTCATAGCCGACCAGGTAGTAGTTTTCATCCGCCCACATCAGCGCCCAGGGGCTGACCTGGTACCAGACGCCGTCCCGCCGCAGGGAGGTCTCCTTGCGAATATTCCACTGGACATATTTGAAGCGGATCTGCCGGTCCGCGCCGATGGCTTCATAAAGGGTATCCACGTTATAGTAGATGCTCTCGTTCATGCTCTTGATCCGGCCGGAGATGATGACCTGCCGGTTCAGCTGACGGGCTTCATATTTGCTGACCAGGCCTTCCAGCTTTTTGATCAGCTCGCGGGACTTTTTATCCGTCATGGATTTCGCGGACTGGACCGCGTCCACCAGCAGTTTCAGCTCCGGAAGCTCAAACTCCCTGCTGCCGAGATGATAGCAGTAGATCCTGCCGACCTTCTCCATCAGGATATCCAGGCCGAACTTTCTCAGCTCATCAAAGTCAACATACAGCGTCTTGCGGTCAGCAGTTATGCCGTTGTCCGCGAGTCTCTGGATGATCTCCGTCATGGAAAGGAAATGCGTATCATCCGTTTCCTCGGAAAAGATCTTCATCAGGTAAAGCATTTTCTGCTTCTGGTTCACACCCTTGCGGTTCTTTTTGATCATGGCCGGGCCTCCGTTTCAGACAGGGAATCGTTCTAATGAAAGTATACCATTTTCTCCGCATCATGTTTTTTTACCGGATCAGAGAATGTCCCGCTTTTTATGATATAACTATGGTGCTCTGAAAAAGCCGACAGTTCATTCGTACCTTCCTGTCGTAAAGCAAAACCGGGACCGGACAAGACCGGCGATCCTTCCTGAAGCGATCGCTTTTATTATCCTCCCGGCTCTGCGCACTGCAGAGCCATTTTATTTTTTTGAGGTTTATTGAATGTCAGACGATAACAAAACCGTCAGCCGGATGTTCATGATCATCGCGGTGATCTATGTAACATGTCTTCTCCTTTCCAACCTGATCGCAGGCAAAATGTGGGCTGTCACGGACAGCATCACGCTCCCCGCGGCAGTGATCCTTTTCCCGGTCACCTATATCTTCGGTGATATTTTCACGGAAGTTTACGGCTTCAAAAAGGCCCGCATCATTATCTGGCTCGGGTTTGGATGCAGTTTCTTTGCCGTGGCCGTTTACCTTGCGACCATCGCCCTGCCGCATCCGGGTTTCTGGGAAGGTCAGGAAGCCTACCGGACCGTTCTCGGTACCACCCCGCGTGTTGCCCTGGCGTCCTTCGCCGGCTATCTGTTCGGTGAATTTTCCAACTCCGTGGTGCTATCCAAACTGAAAGTCGCCACCGGCGGAAAGAAACTCTGGGTCCGCACGATCCTCTCGACCCTCGTCGGGGAAGGCCTGGATTCGGTCATCTTCGTGACGATCTCCTTCTGGGGAACGATGGACAACCGGACGGTCCTGCAGATGATCCTTTTCCAGTACCTGTTCAAGGTCTGTTATGAAGCCATCTTCACCCCGCTCACCTACGCGGTGGT
The DNA here is from genome assembly GCA_902795255.1 of uncultured Chloroflexota bacterium. The sequence goes on along the minus strand of CADBKS010000001.1, from coordinate 33,086 downwards.
GAACAAGCTCAAACAAATCGAAGGCATCGACGTCATGGATAAAGGCATCCGCTACAGCGTCATCGGTAAATAAAGGAAAAAACATCATGAGAGAAAAAGAAGACCTGACCCTTCTCGGCAGCCATGTGACCAAATACAGCATGGATTATGACCCGGGCGTGCTGGAACGCTTCAGCAACAAACATCCGGGGAACGATTACTTCGTCAAGTTCAACTGTCCGGAATTCACCAGCCTCTGCCCGATCACCGGACAGCCGGATTTCGCGACCGTCTATATCTCCTACGTCCCGGATCAGTTCCTCGTGGAAAGCAAATCGCTGAAGCTTTATCTCTTCTCCTTCCGCAACCACGGGGATTTCCATGAGGACTGCATGAACATCATCATGAAGGATCTGGTCCGGCTGCTGGAGCCCAAATATATCGAAGTCTGGGGCAAATTCACCCCGCGCGGAGGCATCTCCATCGACCCTTACTGCAATTACGGAAAGCCCGGCACCCGCTGGGAGGAGGTCGCATGGGACCGCCTCAGCCATCATGACCTTTATCCGGAAAAAGTGGACAACCGCTGAAACCGGTAAACAACACAAAAAAGGAGCTTGATAACCGGGCACAGAACCTGCTCATACATCATAGTTTCCGATTATTTTACAAACCGGCCTTCGGGCCGGTTTTTTCATGCCGTCCCGCTCAGACCTGTCGATTATAGTAAAATACAGGGAAGGAGTATTCACATGGCAGTCATTGTAAAGGGCGACAACGGGACCGTATCCGACACCTATCTCGAAATGATCGGGGAAACCCTGTCCGGGCTGGGCGAAAACGTGTGTTACGTGGATTCCTACCGGAAGGTCTTTGACTTTCCGAAGGATGAGCTGGTCGTGGATGCGATCTCCCTGGAGGCATTCCATCTGATCCTGCGGGGCTACCGGCATATCATCCTCTGGTTCCAGGGCGTTGCCCCGGAAGAAAACTATCTGGTGCACCACAACCGGCTGAAGCTTGCCGTGTTCAACATGATCGAATGGGTCGTCGTCCGGCACATTGATTTTTCGCTCTATGTTTCGGAGACCATGAAACGCTACATGACCCGGAAATACAGGATCCCCGCCAATGAGGACCGCTGTTACTGCATGCCGTGCATGAATACCGAGATCCATCCGGAGGCCTTTTTCGGAGAAAACAAATACGGGGAAATGCGCTTCGCCTACGTGGGTTCGCTGACCGTCTGGCAGTCGTTTGAAGACACGGCTGATCTTTACGCGGAGATCGAAAAGGCATTCGGCGGACGCACCCGCTTCCTGGTCTTTACAAGTGAAAAGGAAAAGGCGGAACAGATCCTGAAAAGCAGGGGGATCCGCAATTACACGATCGATTTTGTCCCGAATGAGCAGCTGCCCGCAGCACTCGCCGGTGTCAAATACGGGTTCATCGTACGCAAAGACAACCCCGTCAACCGTGTCGCTACCCCGACCAAGATCTCCACATACCTTTCCTGCGGTGTGATCCCGATCTACAGCACCTGTCTGGAGGATTTCGACCGCGAGGCAAAGAATATGCGCTATGCCGTTCCCGCCGGAGCGGACCTGATCAGCCGTCTGCAGGCAATGGAATCCGCGCCGATCGCCCCGGAGGAGGTCCTGCGGGAATATCAGGGAATCTTCGGCAGTTACTACGCCCGGGACAAACATATGCGGAACCTGAAAGCAAAGCTGGCCCCGGTTTATGAAGCCCTGTGGAAAAAGCGAAAGGAGCAGCCGTAAATGGACCGTGAAGGCAAAACGCCGGCAGTTTCCGTGATCATGCCGGTTTACAATGCGGCGGAATTTCTGAACGAATCCCTCGGCAGTCTCTTCGCGCAGACCTTCGAAGATTTTGAAATCATCTGCGTGGACGACGGCTCTTCCGACGCGTCGCTTTCGATCCTGCGGGAATACGCCGAAAAACGGGACCGTTTCACGGTCCTGCAGCAGGACCACGCGTACGCGGGCGCAGCAAGAAACCTCGGGCTCAGCCGGGCCCGGGGAAAGTACCTGCTGTTCCTCGACGCGGACGACCGGTTCCTGCCGAAAATGCTGGAGACCGCCTTCGGGGAGGCCGAAAAAACAAACGCGGATATCTGCGTTTTCGGTGCCGAAGCCTTTGATCACCGGAGCGGAAAGACATTCCCGCTCACCGGAGCGTGCAGTCCCGGGCCCAAACAGCAGGGGGTCTTTTCCCGTCTGGATGATCCGGAGCACATTTTTTCATTCACGCACCCGGCCCCCTGGAACAAACTGTTCCGGCGGGCATTCATTCTGGAGAACGGACTTGAATTCCAGAACACACGCAGCGTCAATGACCTGGCCTTCGTCCTGACCGCCCTTGCCGCGGCGGAAAGGATCACGGCCGTCAGCACCCCGCTGCTGCAGTACCGGAAAAACAACAGCAGCTCCCTGCAGGGATCCCAGCAGAAGGAGCCGGCCGCCTTTTACGAGGCGCTCAGGGAATTCCGCCGCAGGCTTGCCGAACGGGACTTGCTGGAACCGCTCAAAAAAGCCTTTATCAATCAGGCAGCCTCCGACACATTCTACAACCTGAGCACGCTGCGTCAGACCGTTCCGTTCGAAAAGACCTACTTTTTCATCCGGGACGTGGTTCTGGATGAAATGGAGCTGACCGGACACCCGGATGATTTCTTTTACGTCCTGCCCGACTGGAAGATCCCGGAACGCATCCGGACCATGCAGGAAAAAAGCATTCTGGATTACGTTGTCCGCTTTAAAGCCGACCTGCCGGAGCTGAGACAGGAGTATCTGGAAAACAGCAGCTTCAAAGAGGACGCGAAGCGGATCCTCGCGCGGTTCCGCACGGATCAACGGTAATCCCGGCGGAATACCCCGCATCCAGGCGGCGCATGTTTCATACTGAAACGGACAGATCAAATCAATGAAAAAAAACGATTTTCTGAAAAAACTGAAAGCACTTTTTATCGGCAAACGGCCGCTGAAAGACCGTCTGCTCACCGCACTTTTCCCGTCACTGGCGCTGTCATTCATCCTCTTCCTGTTCGGGCCGGTCGATCTTTCCCGCCTTGCCGGATCCTACGTCGCCTATACCGTTCCGGATATCCTACCGGCCTGTCTGAAGGTCTGGGGAGCGGCTTTCGCCGCGATGTTCCTCGTCTCATGGATCGCGGGCGGGAAGCTGCATGTCTGGCTCTGCTCACTTTTCGCAGGCCTCGCGGCGGCTTTTTACATCCAGGGGAACTGGCTGAATATCGACCTCGGAGCACTGGACGGCTCAGCAGTGGAATGGCAGAAATACGGCGACAACGCCCTGATCGGCCTGGTGATATTTGTCATGATCTGCCTGGTCCCCTTCCTGATCCGGTTCTTTTCCAGAAAAGTCTGGAAGATCTGGGTCATCTTCACCTCCGCCCTGCTGCTGATCATGCAGGCGGTCCCGCTGTGCATGAATATCATTCAGGCCTATCGGGAGCTCCCGTCGGATGAATATCACTACCGGGCCGCGAAAGACAAGGAATTCACCCTCGGGAAGGAAAACATCGTCGTCTTCATCCTGGACCATTTCAACCCCGAACACCTCGCAATCACACTGGAAAGCTATCCGGATCTGCTGGACGGGGTCCGGGATTTTGAATATTTTGACAACTTCAACACGGAATATCTCGGGACCTTCCCGGCAGCGGCCTATCTGCTGACCCATGAACCCTATGACAGCAGCATCCCGGTTCCGGAATGGTTCGAAAAAGCCTGGCACTCGGATGACGCTCTTTCATTTTACAAACAAATGCGGGAAGCCGGATGGACGACCCGCGTGTTCAACAGCGCGGCCTATGCCGCAGGCGACCTGAAAAACGAATACGGCCTGATCGACAATGTTGAAAAAGTCCAGGGAACGCCCGAATTCACCATCGACCGGACCGTGTTCCGAAAGCTGATCAAGCTCTCTTTCTACCGTTATTTTCCGCTGATCATGAAAGCTCCCTTCCGGATCTATACCGGCGACCTGAACGGGATGAAGATCCTTTCGGAAGACGAGCAGCCGTGGACCGGCATCGCTTCGATCCAAAAATATCTGGACCGGCGCCTGACTGCCGGAGATGAGGAAAAGGTTTATGTCACCTATCACTGGCCGGGCACGCACCAGCCGTTCGTCCTGGATATCAACGGCAGGGAAGCTGTTCACGCGGTCGGTTTTCCGGAGCAGCTGTACGGGCAGTTTTATGTGATCGGGGAATATCTGCAGCAGATGAAAGATTATCATATCTACGACAGCTCAACGGTCATCATCACCGCCGACCACGGCAATTACGCTTATCCGCACGCGGTCTTCCTGATCAAGCCGGCAAATCAGCGGCAGGAAGAAATGACGGTCAGTCACGCACCGGTCTCCCAGTCCGACTTCATGGCCACGATCGCGGAACTGGCCGGGCTGGAGGACGGGCAGTTCGGCCGGTCGATATTTGCGGTCCCGGAGGATGAGGAAAGGGAGCGCTGCTCCTCGGTACGCTGGCTGGACCCGGACCTCCCGGCCATTTCCGGAAAGTCTGCGAACGCGATGAAGGAATATTGCTATACCGGAGATGTGGAGACCCTGCATCAGATGGTGGACGCCGAAGATTTTATCAGCATCCCCATGAAGTACTCATTTTATTAGGGAGAGAAACCGGCACTGCATATGAAAAATAAAAGCTTTTCCGCAAAACTGAAAGAACTGCTGGTCGGGAAACAGCCGCTCCCAAAGCGGATCCCCACTGCGCTGTTCCCCGCGCTTGCGCTGTCCTTTACGCTCTTTCTTTTCGGGCCGCTGGACCTTACCCGTATTGCAGAAAGCTACGTGGACTATACCGTCCCCGAGATCCTTCCGTTCTGTCTGAAGTTCTGGGGAATCGTCTTCGCCGCGATGTTCCTGCCCGCCTGGTTCCTCGGCGGAAAGATGCATGCCTGGCTGTGCTCTCTTTACGCAGGGCTTGCGGCTGCTTTTTATATTCAGGGGAACTGGCTGAACATCGACCTCGGGACCCTCAACGGGGAAGCGGTCAACTGGGAATCCTACGGAGACAACGCACTCGTCAACCTGGCCGTTTTCATGGCGGTCCTTCTGGTCCCGTTTCTCGTCCACTTCTTTTCCCGCAGGATCTGGAAAGGGTACATCATCTTCACTTCGTTCCTGATTTTTATCATGCAGATCGTGCCGATGGGGATCATGATCACGGAAGAATACCGGGCCCGTCCGGACAATTCCATCCGCTATATCGTTTCCAAGGACCGTGAATATGTTCTCGGTCAGGAGAACATCGTTGTTTTCATTCTGGACTATACCAGCCCCTCCGAAATGTCAAAAATGCTCGCGAAATATCCGGACGCGCTGGCCCCGTTCAATGATTTTCTGTGTTTTGACAACTACAACACGGAGTACGTCGGGACGTTCCCTTCCGCGGCGTATCTTTTCACCCATCAGCCATATGAACGGGATATCCCTTATTCAGAATGGTTCAATAAAGTCTGGCATTCCGAAGAAGCGGAGTCGTTCTATTCGCAGATGAAAGAAGCCGGCTGGACCACACGCGCGTTCCATAACCTGCGGATGGTCGCCGGAAACGCTGAAAACGAATTCGGCAAAATGGACAACATCATCCGGGTCGAAGGGGCTCCGGAGTACACCATTGACCGGAGTGTCTTCCGGAAACTGATCAAACTCTCGTTCTACCGCTATTTCCCGCTGATCATGAAAGCCCCCTTCTGGCTTTACACCGACGATATCAACGGAATGAAGATCCTTTCGGAAAACGAACGCTCATGGAACAAGTATGACTCGATTCAGAAATATCTGGACCGGCGCCTTTCGGTCGGGGATGAGGAAAAAGTTTATGTGACCTATCACTATGCCGGAGCGCATGCGCCTTACGAACTGAATGAGACAGGCCGCTACGCCAAAAACGCCGTCCACGTGGAAGACCAGCTGGCCGGGCACTTTTATGTGATCAGCGAATACATCCAGCAGATGAAGGATTACCACATCTATGACAGCTCGACCGTGATCATCACCACCGACCACGGGAATTTCGTTTACCCGCACTCGATCCTCTTCATCAAACCGGCGGGACAGCGGCAGGGTGAAATGACGTACAGCCACGCACCGGTCTCCCAGTCCGAATTCATGGAAACCATCTCGGAACTGGCCGGGCTGGAAAAAGGTCAGTTCGGGCGCTCGGTTTATGACATACCGGAAGATGAGGAAAGGGAGCGCTGCACCGCGCTGTACTGGAAAGACCCGGAGATCCCGGAAAAGACCGGCAAAGCCTCCAACGCGATGAAGGATCTGTGCTACATCGGGGACTCTGAGACCGTCCATCAGATGCTCACGGACGGAGAATTCATCAGCACCCCGCTGAAATATCCGTTTTACTAAGGGGAGTCAGTCTTTCCGCAGTTTCCGGAGCATCAGGCGGAACGTATAACCGGCTCCGTAGGTCCGCAGCATGCGGACCAAGGTCCCGAGCTTTCCCTGCCCCGCGCCGGCTCCTTCATCATCCCCGTGATAAGTGATGATGGACGCCTTATCCGCGATATCCAGCTCCGAAAGCATCCGCAGCCGTTCCGTTTCAGGCAGAATGTCATAGGGGACATGCCAGAAAATATATTCACTGGAAGCAACCGCGGCCGTCCGGAACGTCTTCCGGTAGAGCGGATACAGCCCGGCTTCTTCGAGCCGCTGCCGGATCATCAGCAGGGAATGATGCGTTTCCCGCGGATATTTCCATAATGAAGAGGAGAGATTGGTGCTGATCCCCCGGCGCAGGTACGCGTAAACCTCCCGGATAAAACAGATCTTTTCCGCAAAAGCCATCGCCAGGAAAACGAAATAAATATCTTCGGCAATATGCTGGGGAAGGAATTCCAGTCCTTTTTCCGTGATCAACGAGCGCCGGTACAGCCGGTAGCCCGGAGCGGGCGCCGTCATCTGGAACAGCCGTCCGGCATACTCCTCCGGACGGAACGGCTGACGGTCCGGGAGCCAGCCGGAAAACCAGGTATCCGAAAGGCTGCCCGTCCGGTCATCATAAACCGCATTGGGGTACAGTCCGATATCCGCCCCGCATCCGGCGGTCTGTTCATAAATGCGTTCCAGCAGCTGCGGCTTCCAGAAATCATCGGCATCGATAAACGCGAGGTATTCCCCGGAGGCCGCCGCGATCCCGGCATTCCGCGCCGCACCCGCACCGGCATTCGGCTGTGTGATCACCCGGACCCGTCCGTCTTCGCGGGCGGTATCCGCAAGGATGGCGGGGCTCCCGTCCGCAGAGCCGTCATCCACACAGATGATCTCAATATCCTTCAGGGTCTGGCCGCGGACGCTGTCAAGACACTCCTTCAGGTATTTTTCAGCGTTATAGACCGGGATGATTACGGAAACGCGGGGCGTCATGCGGGATCATTCCGGCATTTTCAGATCCCCGCGGGCTTTGAACTCCTCATAAAGCTCCTTCACCCGGGGGTAGTCTTTGTAAAAACCGCGGTACCGCTCCGGAAGCATGGCAGCGATGCGGCACATGACCTCATCCGCTGCGGCGCGCAGGGATGCTTCACGGTTATCGGGATCGATCGCGGGCATCGAATAAACCGGTCCAAAACGCAGCGTGATCACCGGTTTCCGGAAGTGCAGGAAATCCTTCATAAAGGCCTCGGTGCCGGTGATGCTCAGCGAGATCACCGGAGCCCGGGATTTGGAAGCCATCAGCACGACGCCTTCTTTCGCCTGAAGCAGCTGGCCGTTGCGGCTTCGCGTTCCTTCCGGCGCCAGCGTGAGCAGTTTGCCTTCCTTCAGAACAGCCATCGCCCGCTTCATCGCGGCGAAATCCGCCTTGGTGCGGTCGATCCAGATCATATCGGAATCGCTGATCATTTTTCCGAAGACGGGGTAGTTTTTGTATTTATCGGCAGCCACGGCATAAACATCGTTGTACCGCTTCAGCTCGATCAACGCCGGAAAATCCAGCCGGCTGTTGTGGTTCAGCGTGATAATACACGGTCCCTCAGCGGGAAGCTGGTCTTCATTTTCAACGATCACATGCGTAAAATGCCTGTACAGCCATTTTACGATCCGGAATACCTGGTCTCTTGTCATAAACGCCTCTGATACCTTCGCTCTTTTTGTTATGCGCACGGCAGCCGGAAAAAATTGCTTCTCATAAGCCGGCACCGCCGCAGCAGCAGTCTCTCTGCACTGCTTTTATTGTACAACAAAAACAGGACTTTCGGAGCAGATCCGAAAGTCCTGTCCCTTTTTATTGATGGATCACTTACGGTTCGATGACGGTACCCGGTTCGATCATCGCGTTCTTCGGGATCACCACGATGCCGTCGCGGACATAGTAGCGCGGTTCCGGTGACGGATCATCCAGGTTCGTGCCGGCGGGGAAGGCTTTGATCATGACGTTGTTGCCGATGCGGGCATTCTTGTCAATGATCGCGTTCTCAATATAGCAGTCTTTCCCGATACCGATCAGGACACCCTTCTTATCCGCGTTCGTTTCGGCTTCCGCGCGGTACTTTTCCACTTCGGCACCCATCAGGATCGAGTTCTTGATCACCGTGCCGCTGTCGATATAGGTCATCACTCCGACGATGGAGCGTTCGATGCTTTCAGCCTTGATCCGCGCGCCTCTCGCAAGGATCACATGGTCTAGACGGGTGTTGAAGACCTTGGTCATCGGCATGGTATTGGCGATCGTGTAGATCGGGTGCTTCGGATCGTGGAAATTGAACGGCGGTTTGTCATCCGTCAGCGCCAGGTTCGTTTCGTAGAAGGAGCGGATCGTTCCGATATCTTCCCAGTAGTAATCGAAGCTCCAGCCGAACACATCGCTGTTTTCGATCGCGTAGGGGATCACGTTGTTGCCGAAGTCGGAATAATCCTTGTTCGTCAGGATATCCACGAGCAGATCTTTATCGAAGATGTAGATCCCCATGGAACCGAGGTACGGGCGTTCCGGATCATCGGAGCTCTTCATGGATTCGAGGACTGCCGGATCCTTCGGTTTTTCCTTGAAGTCGATAATGCGGCCTTCGCTGTCACGTTTCAGGATCCCGAAGCGGGAAGCTTCATTCTTGCGGACCGGCTGGACGGCAACGGTCACTGCCGCGTTGTGCTGGATATGATATTCAAGCATATCCGAGTAATTGCAGCGGTACAGATGGTCACCCGCGAGGATCAGCACATACTTGGTATTCGCGGAAATGATCTGGCTCAGCTGCTTCCGCACCGCATCGGCGGTACCCTGGTACCAGTCCGCGTTGTCCATGGTCTGTTCGGCAGCCCAGATCTGGACCCAGCCGGAATGGAAACGGTCGAACTGATAGGTATCCGTGATGTGGCGGTGAAGGGATACAGAGTTGAATTGCGTCAGAACGGCAATTTTGAAAATATTCGAATTGATACAGTTGCTGATCGGAATGTCGATCAAACGGTACTGCCCCGCGATCGGGACAGCGGGCTTGGATCTCATCTGGGTCAGCGGAAACAGACGGGTCCCGCGGCCGCCGCCCAGAATTACAGCTAAAACATCATCGGTATTCATAAGCAATCTCCATTAAACACCCTCATGACGAGGATGCTGCATTTGGTAATTATTGTACCCAATAGTTGTTAAAAAAGCCATTGCCAAATATCCGCATATTCAAGAAAAATGTAACAAATCACCGCTCCGGAACCGGAATGAACTTTCATCCGGGGACACGGACTTCGCCCCGGTCATTATGTCGCGGAAGGCAATATCCGCTGAGGTTTCCCGGCTCCTAATAATATGCACCTGTATTTATTAAGCGCGGGTAAGCAGATGATGCAGAGCGCGGGCTAAGCCGCGCTGCGCGGTCCGATCACTGCCTGCTGCCTGCTGCCCGCTGACTACCCTTTTTTCCCTTGTACTGGATGCACAGCATCGTCAGATCGTCGGCCTGGGGCTCTTTGTCCGCGAAGACCGCTACCGACCTGCTGACCTCGTCCAGCACTTCCTTCGGGGAACCGTCCCGGACCCGGTTCAGTGCCTCAAGGAGCCGGTCCGTACCGTACAGCTCCAGGTTCGGATCCGTGGCTTCCCCGACACCGTCCGTATACAGGAAAAGCTTTCCTCCGGGTTCCAGCTGCAGTTCATATTCCTTGTAATGGATCGAAGGCATGCCGCCGACGACAAAGTTCGGTTTGATGCGGACCAGTGCGAAACTGTCGTCCGGCTGCTGCAGCGCCGGGTATTCGTGGCCGGCGTTGGCCGCAATGATCTTCCCGGTGTTCAGGTCCAGGATCCCGAACCAGACCGTGACGAACATCTCCTCATGGTTGTTGCTGCAGATCTGTTCATTGACAGCCCTCAGCACTTCAGCGGGACCCTTCCCGCTCATCGCCGTGTTCTGCACCATGATCTTGGATGCCATCATGAACAGCGCGGCCGGGACACCTTTCCCGCTGACATCCGCGATCACGATCCCCAGATGGTCATCATCGATCAGGAAAAAGTCATAGAAATCGCCCCCGACTGCCTTGGCCGGTGTCATCGAAGCATAGATATCAAAATCGCTGCGTTCCGGAAAGGCGGGAAAGATGTTCGGCAGCATATTTGCCTGAATGCGGGTCGCCAGCGAGAGCTCGGTCCCGATCCGCTCATTCTCCGCCGTTACCGTTTTGACCCTGTCGATGTATTGAAGCGTTTTCCCCGAAATTTCCGCAAAGGATCCCGCCAGGATCTCGATCTCATCGCCCGTTCGGTAGGTATCCTCCATTTCGAACCGCAGGTTGTCCCCGCCGAGGGACATGACCTTTTTCGTCATAGCCACCATGGGTTTTACGATGCGGTTCGCAAGAAACACGGCGTTCCCGGTGCCGAGAAGAAAGCCGATAATGAGCAGAACGATGATCATCGTTTTCGCCTAATCAAGAGATGCTGTCATGGTCTCGGTATATTGCTGACCGATCTGCCGGAACTGCCCGGCGATCTGCGCCGTCTCTGTCTGTTCCGCAGCCGCAGTCAGTTCATCCCACTGCCGCGATATTTCCGTGACAGCGGTGTTGATTTTATTTCCCTGGTAAAAAAACACGGCCGTATATGCCGCCACGATCAGGAAGATCGTCGAGAGGACCAGATTGTATATTTTCTGCTGGATCCCGCCAAGCGTCAGGTTTCGGACTTTTTTCATTGCGAACTCCTTGCACAGGATTTTTTAAATAAGTTTCCGTGATTTAGAATTTTACCCGCATCAGCACCCGTCCGCCGCATGCGGGTTTGAGCATATTACCGGTGCATCGGATCCGATGCTATGGTATATTTTATTATGATTCACGTTTCAGGACAGCATTTTACAGTCATACCGTAAATGTCTTATCTCGGCGTCAATACCGGTGCGCTCCTTGCATCCGTCGGGATCTTCTCCCTGGCGCTATCCCTGGGTGCGAAAGACCTGGTCGCTGACAATCTCGCCGGGCTGGGGATCGTCATGGAAGAGCAGTTCCGGACCGGTGATATCGTGGAGATCGGCGGATTCAAGGGCCTTGTTGAAGCGATCGGCATCCGGACAACCAAGATCCGCACTTTAGGCTCCAACAACATCAAGATCGTCAACAACAGCGAAATTCACAATGTGATCAATTACAGCCGGGAGCTCTCCCTGTTTAAGATCGGGATCGAGCTGCCGGTGCTTCTGCCGCTTGATATGGTGACCGAATACCTTGAACGCGAACTGCCCGGCATCCGTGAGGAGATCCCGGGCATCATCAGCGGTCCCGAGTTTGCCGGCATTACCGCCATCGACCGGGAGCATATGACGATCATGATCGTTGGACAATGTCAGGAAAAGGATGAGATCCTCATTTCCCGGACGATGAATATGAAGATCAAGGAACGAATCGACCGGCTGATCGATATCAAATATAAATGACCGGACCATACGCGGCATCCCGGGAACGCGCTGTTTGAAGTCCGGCCGTGTATTCAGATCGTATCGATAAAGGAACGTTCGACGTGGTTGAAGCACAGCATACCGCACACGGAGGCCGCTGCCGTGAAGAGCAGACAGGAAAGAACGGCCGGCAGCGGGACCGTGCCCTGTCCGAGCATGACAAAACGGAAAAGCTCCAGCGGCGCCGTCATCGGGTTGACCAGCAACACTTTATACATCAGGCTGCCGAGCTGAAGCTGGGAGAGCGGATACACCACGGGAGAGGCAAACATCCACAGTGAAATACCGAAATCGGCCACAAACGTTAGGTCGCGGTATTTGGTGGTCAGACTCGAGACCAGCACGCCGAAACCCAGGCTGAGCAGGCCGGTCTGGAGCAGCACCACCGGCAGGAGCCAGATCTTTTCCAGATGCGGATGTACCTGCCCCCTGGCCATATAAAACAGCAGCAGTACGAAGATCAGAATGAATTCCGCAAAAAACTCAAACATCGAGGTCAGCATGGACGACACGGAGATCGCCAGCCGCGGGAAATAGACCTTTCCGAAGATATTCGCGTTCTCCACAAAGGTCATGGAATTCCGTTTCAGGCAGGAGGCGAACATGTTCCACAGGGAATGGCCCGTCAGATAAAACAGCAGCGCAGGGACCCCTTCGGTGCTGAGCCCCGCAACGCCTTTGAATACGGCCGCGTAGACAACGCCGGTCAGCAGCGGATGCAGCAGGAGCCACAGCGGGCCGAGCACCGTCTGCTTGTACATCAGGGAAATCGTCCGCTTCGTGAAAAGCAGGATCAGGTCCCGATAGCGGAAAAGCTCCTTCAGGTTCAGGAAAAACGGACTGCTTCCGCCTTCAATATGGACATGATAATCTCTGGACGAATTCATTCACCGCTCCCGACACTGATCCGTGACAATCTGACACTTCCCCAGTGTTTCAGCTCCCATTTCCGGCCGAAATACAGCTCGGACTGCTCGACACTGAAACTCATGACCCGTTTAAGAAAATCGTGCCGGATCTGCGCATCTCCGGAAAAGGATAACAAAACAAAATCAGCCGCGTAACCGCCGGCAGCCAGTGGGCGGACCGGAAGCGTGAAGCTCAGCCAGCTGTCCCCTTCCCGGACTCGGAAGGGATCCGAATACGTCATCCCGACCAGATTTCCCAGCCCATTGCTGACCAGGACCCGCAGACACACATTCTCCAGTTCCGCCCCGGCATGAAGCTTCAGGCGGAACTTCAGCGCTCCGTCCTCGGGGACCGCCTCCTGTACGAGCTCCAGCTCCGAAATGATGCAGGCCCCGGACAGGTTATGGTCCCGGCGCTCGATCCGATCCAGCCGTTTCCCGCCGTGCGTATTCGCCGAAACCAGATAGCCGTTGTAGCGGCTGATCGCTTCTTCCACATCGCCGTCAAACAACTTCTTCCCGTCGGCCAGGACGATGCAGCGGTCACACAGCTCCCGCACGGTATTCATGTTATGGCTGACATAAAGGACGGTCCGGTTCTCATCTTTTGCGGCCGCACGCATTTTTTCGATACACTTTTTCTGAAAAGCGGCATCCCCGACCGCCAGCACCTCATCCATGATCACGATCTCGCTGTCCAGATGCGAGGCGACCGAAAAAGCCAGTTTGACATACATGCCGCTGGAATAGCGCTTCACCGGCGTATCGATAAAGTCGCGGACTTCGGAAAAATCGATGATCTGCTCAAGCTTCGAATCGATCTCAGACCGGTCCATCCCGAGGATCGCCCCGTTCAGATAAATATTTTCCCGGCCGGTCATTTCCCCGTGGAAACCGGTGCCGACTTCCAGCATCGAAGTCACACGTCCGTACAGGTCGATCGATCCGGAGGTAGGGGAACATACCCTGGAGATCAGTTTCAGCAAAGTGCTCTTTCCGGCCCCGTTGCCGCCGATGATCCCGACGCATTCGCCCTGATAAACGGTCAGGTCGATACCATTCAGCGCCCGCAGGATGTCCCCTTCCAGGTGGCGGGCGGTTTCGATCCGGGCATTCGGATCAGGCTTGCGGCGCAGACGGGCCCACCAGCTCTGCAGGTCCTGGTTCAGTGTTCCGTACCCAATCTGCCCAAGCCGGTACTCCTTGACGATATTCTTCAGGGAGATCATCACTTTTTTGCTTTCGTCCGGTCTCATTTCTGCTCCGTTTTTGATCCTTCGGAAAGCCCGGCGGCTGCTCTGTCATTATCCGGAATTCCTTCCGTATAAATTCGCCGGATCCGTTCCAGCAATTCATACGGATCAAAATGCTCCGGATCCTCCCTTTCACATCCCTGCAGTCTGCAGAGATGTCCGGTCCTGATCCCGTCATAATAAAAATATTTAATATTTTCCTGGCCATTGCTGCGGCCCGTGCAGTTTGCAAGCCATAAAAACGGATTGGAATTGGAGGTAAAACCGTGTCCTTTGTTTCCCTCCGCCAGACAGTTCCGGGCATGGTGTTCGGTATACATGCCGCTGCCCCCGAGCTTGAACCCGCTGCCGTTTCCGGCCGTTTCAAGCAATCCGCCGTCCGCACCGGTTTTATACCCGTTCAGGAAACTGCTGCAGTTTTCAAGCATCACCGCACCGGTCCGCCGGTTTTTCGCGAAAAGATCAAAACCGTCATCCGAATTCAGCCAGGAGACGCAGTTCCGGAAGCAGTTCCCCGCCCCGGAGGCGACTTTGCACGCGAACCCGTCCGCGCCGCATTCCGAGAGGTCCCTGTTTTCAAAGGAAACGCAGTCTTCCACAAGATTATGGTGTGGCCATTCCCTCCGCGGGAAAGTATTGGCCGGATGCCGGATCAGGATCCCCGTTTCCAGGTTCCGGAACGCGCGGCAGTTCTTTATATGATTATAATTTCCCTCTATTTTTATGCCAAACCCGTTGGATACGGAAATTTTTTCCACATCCCAGAAATCCCCGCTCACCCGGAATGAATGCCGCGCGCCCATAAAATCAAGAAGGACCTTCCCGTCCGGTCCGCTTCCTCCCGTGATCTTTTTTCTCGCGGTGAGCGTGCCGGAATGCTGGCGGGCGATCACCAGGTCATGATCCAGGCAGTACCGCCCTCCCCGAAGAAATACGGTCTCCCCGTTCCCGCACCGTTCGACCGCGGTCCAGATATCCAGCGGGTCATCCGCGGTCCCCGCGCCGTCCGGAGCCCCGCCCGGAGCGGCGTACCATATTTTTCCGGACACCGGAAGAGCCGCCCGTTCCCAATCTTCCGCGGGCGGGCAGGAAGGATCCTCCAGCGGGTCAAAGACAGGCCCCACACCGGGAGCCGTCTTTTTTCCCCGGCGGCCGGACCGCCGGATCTCCAGCCGGACCGTATCCGTATGGACCCGGATCTCCGTTCCGCCTGCAGCAAAAAAACCGAGAGACAGACTGCCTTTCCGGATGCTTTCGAAGGCATCCGAAAGGTCAATGCTGTATTCCCCGTCTGCCGAAAGGATGCCGCTGTTCAGATCCGACACACTGTTCCCGCCGCTGAACGCTGCAGACAGGACATCCGTGCCCTGCTCATCGCGCATGCTCACGGCTGCAGCCGTACCGCGTCTGACAAATTCCATGCGGAACCGTTTCGGCGCTTCGGGCGTGATCCGATAGCGGAGCGGGTCCCGCCCATCGGTACCGGCCGGGGGATACAGGGCAAAATTCACCACATGCCCGAAATCCCCGGCGCTGATCCCGGTCCTTCCGAAAAAATTGTACCGGCCGTAATAACCGCCCACCCCGGCCATATTGGAATAACAAAGGCCGGTTTCCGGATTTTGTTTCAGCGTATCACGGACAATGATCCCAAAAGCCTCCTGATTGGTGGGGCCCGGTTCGCGCAGAAAACGGACGACCGTCAGTTCCGCGCTGAGCCTGAAATCACACACGGCGGGCACCTCAGCGGTCACGCAGGACAGGATGTCATAACCGCAGTCGGTGACTTTTCCGCTGTCATTTCTGATCTGCAGATAATGCTCTTCCCTGTTTTCCCGGATCAGCCGGCCGATCTTTCCGGCAGTCTCGCGTTTCTGCCTGAGCTTCTCTTTCAGACTGTCGGCATGACCCTGCGGCATCAGATAAGACTTTTTCCAGCACAGGTCACGCCATGTCAGGCACTGCAACCGGGTCCCGAACCAGATGTTTTTCAAAAGGCACCTCAAATACAAACGAAAGGAGATCCGTCAGGGCTCCAGGATATCCATCCACTGCGCCAGGATCGTATCTGTCCTGAACTGCTGCGAAGTCAGCACGGCATTTTTCTCCAGCCGCTCCCGCAGCCGGTCATCTTCGGCAAGGCGCAGCATGGCTTCCGTCAGACCTTTCCGGTCCCCGACCGCTGTCAGCAGCCCGTTTTCCTCCGGCTGAATGATCTCCGAAGATCCGGCCACCCGTGTGGAAACGCACGCGAGCCCCATCATCATTGCTTCCATCAGCGCGTTGCTGAGTCCTTCATAATCGGAGGACAATACAAACATTTTCGCATCACGGATCTGTTCATGGATATTCCGCACATGCCCGTGAAGGATCACCTTCTCCTCAAGGTGAAGGTCTGCGATCTGCTCCCTGAGTTCATTTTCCAGCGGACCGGTGCCGTAGATATCCAGGACGTAATCCGGATAGACCCTGACAAAGTCAGAAAAGGCACTGATCAGCAGATGCTGGTTTTTCTGGGGATGCAGGCGTGCTGCATTGACGATCCTGTTCCTGCGGACCTCCGCTGCCCGGACGGGGACACCGACCGGATTCAGGATCACACTGCTTTTTTTCAGCACGCTTTTACCGAAATATCCCCGGACCTGCTCTGACTGGAAAACGATATGGTCCGCCAAACGGAATGTCACCAGGTCGGTCAGATATTGCTTTTTACCTTTCATGAGCGGATCAGATCTTTCCGATACGATCGTTTTTTCCCTACCCTTTGAAAAGGTATTGGTCAGATTCGGCACGGGCATAAAGCTGACGGAGACGTCAATATCCAGCTCCCGCTTCAGCTTCCGGACCCAACTTACCTCGTCCAGGGGGATCAGGAACCGCAGCAAACGATAAAAAAGCCTGCTGTCCGGGGCAGGACAGCAGCGTATATCCACTGCAGAGTCCACATCATACGCGGGCGGATCCCCTTCGAAAATCAGGATGGTGACATGATGCTCCCGGCATAAGCGGTTCGCCAGATTGACGACTACTCGCTGTGCACCGCCGCCATGCAGGGAACTGATGATAAAGAGAATATTTTTCATTTTCCCCCTGCCAGAATTTCCTTTACCATTCTGATATATCGGACAGCGACGGCTTTTTCCTCATAGCTGGAAAGATCAAATTTCCGGTAGATCTGTCCGGGTTCCAACGCGAGGATCCTTTCCATTTTTTCAAAAAGGGCTTCCGGGGTATCCACAGGAAAAAAATACCGGTCCGGATCCGGAACTTTCATGAAAAACTGCCGGTGACTTTCGATATCCGAAAGCAGCGGATAACAGCCGGACGCCATGGTTTCGATCACGGTCATCGGACAGTTCTCAAATATACTGGCGGAAATAAAAACCGCTGCTTTTCTGATAAAGGCAAGATGTTCCTGTGTTCCGTTATCGATCCACCCGTGGAAGGTGACCCTGTTCCGGATCTGCAGCGTATCGGCCAATTTTTCCAGATCCGCCCTGTCCGGTCCGTCTCCCAGGATGTCGATATGCCAGGCGCCCCAGCGCTCCGCGGGGATCCGCCCGACCGCCTGCAGGATCGTCCGAAAACCCTTATTTTTCTGCATCCTGCCCATCAGGAGGATTCGCCGTTCCTTTTCTTCGCGATCCGCAGCGTATTTTCCGGTGTCGATCCCATTCGGGATCAGAACGTAATTCCCGCCGGCGTAATGCGTTTTCATCAGCCTGATGAGATAATTGGAAGGCGCGGTGACGGCTGATGCCCCGGATACGAGCCGTTTCCAGAAGAAGCGCACCAGCCTGTGTGTGACCGCTATAAATTTCCGGTGATCATGGCCTTCGACATCACTTCCGTGAGCCGTCAGAATATACGGGATCCCGGCACACCGTTTGAGCCACCACCCGATCGTACCCGACGGGATAATGGAATGCGCATGACAGACATCAAAACGACCGGTCCGCAAATAGCGGTGCAGATAAGACGCCGCTGAAATAATAAAAGTCAGCTGCTCCCACGGCATACAGGAATGTGCGTGCTTCCGCAGGCATTTGACCCGGATCAC
Source organism: uncultured Chloroflexota bacterium (assembly GCA_902795255.1). The sequence continues at coordinate 14,914 of CADBKS010000001.1, read as the reverse complement.
CTTTACCCCGCGGATCTCCTCTTCGTCCGGAAGTCCCGGGAACCCCATCGTCACGACAGTCACATTGTGCCCGGCTTCCGCCATTCCGGCGGCAATATCCCGTGAAACCGAAGCGGCACCGCCGCCGAGCGGAGGAAACTCATCATTCACAACCAGTATATTCATATCCGGTCACCTGACTTCATCGATCAAATCGGCCCATTGCCGGCAGATCCGGCCGGCTCCCAGTTCAGCGGCCCGCTGTACGGAAGCGGTCCGGTAACCGGCCGCAAGATCCGGATCGCTCACCAGCTCCCGGACCGCTTCCGCCATCAGCAGCTCTTCTTTTGACAGGTCCGCACCCGGCTCCCTGAATGCCCCGTCACACACCGGGACCAGGATACCATATCGGGCATGATCGATCCTGTCCACGACTTTCCGGCTGAAATCACTTTCCGGGGCCAGGATCTCGCGGGCACCGCTCACATGATCCGAAGAAATGCAGGGCGCCCCGCAGGCCAGCGCTTCCGCGATCGCGTTGCTGAATCCCTCGTAGAGCGACGGGAAGACGACCGCATCAGCCCGGGCGACGTACGGGAAGGGGTTCTTTACGAATCCGGGCAGCAGGACCGTCTCCTCAAGCCCCAACGCGCGGATCAGCTTCTCAAGATCCGACCGCAGATCACCTTCACCCAGGATCATAAGCCTGATCCTCATTCCGTCATCCCGCAGTTTCTTTACAGCCCGAATCAGGTGTCGATGGCCTTTCTGATAAGTGAGCCGGCCGACCGAAACGATCAGGTGTTCCCCGCCGGACAGCACATTTGCAAATTCCGCGGGAGGCTCCTTCGAAAGCGCGCGGATCCTTTCCAGATCCAGTCCGTTATAGATCACACGGCTGCGGTCCGGGGCAAGACCATATCCGGCCATCAGTTCCTTTTCGATCTCGCGGGAACAGCTCACTGTTTTGTCCGCGTGCCGGATGCAGTACCCAAGGATCGTCTTCGCGTACAGCTTATAGATCAGGCTCCGTTCGGCACTTTTCCGTATTGAATTGCGGATGGAAATGATCCTTTTGGACCTTCCGTCCCTGCAGAGCACATTCGTCAGACTGGTCATCTCCGAAAAAGAAAGGACCGCTGCGTACTGACGTTCCTTCCCGCGTTTTTTCAGGACCTGACCGCGCCGGAGCAGCGCATACAGCGGATAAATGAACCCGAAACACTGAAGGGAGGGCGGCACATTCAGGGAGACCAGATTCCCGCCGTACGGAAAATCCTGACGCAGGTCATCATTCACGATGATATCGATGTCATACTTTCCGGCAAGATACAGGCTCAAATTGGAAACCGTACGCTCAGCTCCGCCGATGATGAGTGTGTTGATCAGGATCGCAATTCTTTCTTTATCCGAAGCCATTTTTTCACCAATATACAATCCGACCGGGAAGTTTCAGCCAAAGGCTGTATTTCTTGATTTATTCCGGGATATTAATATATATTCACTCCAATTATATATTATTAATTAGAATCTTCGAACAATAGATTTATTTTTTTATCAAAATTTGAGGATATTAAGGGTCTTCTGCATGGAACCTGCAGATCTTTTTTCCCAGAAAAGTACCCGCTGTTAATTACGGCTGTGCCTCATTAAGAGCTGCGGGAACATAATTGAATTTGCCGTCACAGGATAATTTACCGGAGGGAAGCTCCTGCTTCGAATAAAACCGGATGAAGCCCGTACCTTACAGAGCCTCTTTCTCACTTCCGGCTGCCATGTGGATATCAGGGAAACAGCAGGAAAACTTTCCGGAGCCGGCTGATATCAGCCGGAGCGGAAGCGGGTGCCGGTCAGCGGTTCAGAAAACCGATATGACCTTCGGAAACGGTCAGGGTGACCCTGCCGGGATCCGTACGGTCCAGAACAGCCGGATGCCCGTCATGCGCGGCGGAATATTCCTGCCATGAAGCGCTCAGATCCCGCTTTCCGATGAGGACCAGGTCTGTTCCGGAAGGCTGAACACCGGTGCGTGTGAAGATCCGTTCCGGCGGGATGCCGTTCGGGATCAGCACCCGCTGCCCGCCGTATTCCGCGGTCCAGGCCCGCTTTCCCATAAAAAACGCCGCGGCCCGCAGGGTCACGCCGTCTGCCGAAAAGACAAAACCCGGTTCAACAGTCTGCGGCAGTCCCGGAGCATCTGTCTGCCCGTTCAGATAAAGGACTGCCGGATCCCCCTCCGGACCGGATCCCGTAAACTCCCGGAGCATCCAGGCCTCCTGAAAATCGATCCACGCGGCTGCCGGTACCCGGCGCACGGGCAGGAGCTGCTCTTCCAGTGTTTTCCGGGCAGCGTAATTCGTCAGTCCGTCGGCGATGATAAAGAGCCGTTTGGAGGGGGAGCGCACCTTCAGGGTCAGGGAGGAAGCGGTAGAAGTAAATTCGATCACGGTCCGCCGGTCCAGCCGGTCCAGAACATTGACCCAGACCATGACGGCGGTGAACATCAGAAGCAGGATAAGATACGGCCGGAAATTGCGGGTGCGGATGGAATTTACGATCCGGTGCCGGCCGAGGTAAAGGGCCAGGATCAGCGCGATGACCAGCCATGCCTGCAGCGGCGGCAGGTCAAAATAGACCGAACCCCCGCGAACCTCCGCGCAGCGCTGTACGATCCGGATCGTCAGGGCCGGAGCGGGCCAGACCAGCCAGGCGGCGGCCGCCCCGAGGGGATAGAAAATAAAGCTCAGGATCAGCGCTGCGAATCCGCCGAGCATGATCAGGGACTGGAACGGCGCGATCAGAAAATTCGCGGGCAGGGAGATCAGGGAGATCCTTCCGAAGGCCTGCGCAGAGACCCAGACCGTAAAGATCTGGGCGCTGACGGAAAGGATGACCAGATCATTCAGGGCCGCCGTCACATTCGACAGCGTGTTCTCTCCCATTTTCGGAAAGAGCTTTGAAAGCAGCAGCCGCACACCATTGCCGAGCGGGCCGGAGAATAGCAGGATCCCGAGCGTGGCCGTCACGGAGAGCTGAAAGCCGAGATCCGAAAGATACGAAGGCCGGAACATCACCATTGCCGCGGAGGTCAGCGCGAGATTGTTGATCCCGTTCCCTTTCCGTCCGATCGTCATGCCGATGATGCTCAGACTGCACATGACCGCAGCCCGCACGACCGCCGAATTGCCGCCGACCAGGACAGTGTAGAACCAGATAAACGGCAGCATCAAAACCGGGGCCCACCAGTGTCGGATGAGGCGCCGCAGAATGCTGAGCATCAGCCAGGTCAGCAGCGTAAAATTCGCCCCGGAAATGGCAATGATGTGCGCCGTACCGGTCTGCTGGAACGCATGGTCGATATCGGAGGTGATCATGGATTCGTCCCCCAGCAGGATCCCGGCCATCAGCGCGTTCTCCGGTTTCGGGAACAGCCGGAATACGCGGCGGATCAGCACCTCCCTGAGACGGTACACCGCCGAACGGACCGGATCCCCGCCCTTTCCGGGGAGCTTTTCCACGGAGGGATTATTGATCATCACGGTGATCCCGTCCCGTTCGAGATACGTGCGGTACGAGAAACTGCCTCCTGTATCCGGCGGCAGCACCGCCTTTCCGCTGACCCGCAGCCGGTCGCCGTACCGATATTCCTCCTGCTGCGGGGAGTAGAAAACCAGCAGCACCTTCCCGTGATCCGGGCTGTCCGGCTGTTCCTGAACGCTGTCGGCTTCCACGCGGATCGTGGTCCGGGAGGGGGTGGTCACGGGCGGAGCCATGACCGTTCCGGTGAACACGACCCGCTCCCGGTCCGTGTAATTTTCGACAGTCCCGGCAGGGCGCTCCCCGGAGTTCAGGGCACACCTGCACATTCCGGCCGCGAACAGCGCGGCACAGAAAAAGATGCGCGCGGCTTTTTTCGGCGGCTGGTCCAGGGTGTATTTTCTGCCCCTCATATAAAAAAAGATCCCTCCCGCCAGACTCAGGCCCAAAAGCCCGAGACACAGCGGCAGGGAAGGCGAAAACTGCTGTCCTGCCAGGACACCGAAGAGCAGCATTGCAGCTGCCTGAACAGCTCCAATGCCCTTCGCCATGTGTTACTTATCCCGAAACGCGACAGCCCGGTTGATAAAAAACTGGACCAGCGCGACGATCACGATCGAGACCAGTTTGGTGAGCAGCGTGTCGGCCCCGAGATACCCGCCGAGCCACAGGATCTCCTGTGAAAGCAGCAGGCCGAACAGGCCGGTGAGATAAAACGGGATGAACCGCTCCCGGATATGGTCCGTCTTTTTGAAGTTATAGCGGCTGTTCAGGAAGAAGCTCAGGAAGATCCCGCAGTGGACCGACAGCGTGTTGACCGCGAATCGGTTCGCTGAAGGGATCCGCATCAGAAGCGCGAAGACAAGCGCGTCCAGCCCGGAGCTGAGGCCGCCGATGATCCCGTAAAGGATCAGGTTCCGGAAAAACTGCCGGTCCGGTTTCATCGTTTCGCAGCTTTTCCGGCCTGCAGTTCTTTGAGCAGCGCCGGATGCAGATCGGGGTTGGAAGCCAGGAACTCATACGGCTCGCGGAACGGGTCCGGATCTCCGCTCAGTGTGGTGACGATGCCGCCGGCTTCCCGGATGATCAGGAACCCGGCCGCCACATCCCATGGCCGCAGGTAAAGGTCCCAGAAACCATCCAGCCGTCCGGATCCGACATAGCACAGTTCCAGCGCCGCGCAGCCGCCCCTGCGGACACCGGCGGTCCGGAACATCATGTGCTGAAACATACCGAAATTATCCATCCCCATTTCATAGGCTTTCTGAATAAAGCCGGTGGTCAGCAGGGCATTGGATGGATCCTTCTGCGGGGAGACCCGGATCGCGCTGCCGTTCAGGAACGCGCCTTTGCCCTTTTCAGCGCTGAAGCACTCGTCCCGCATCGGGTCATAAACGACTCCCATCCGCATTACACCGTTCACGGCGTAACCGATCGAAATGCAGAAGAACGGGATCCGGTGGGAAAAGTTCATCGTCCCGTCCGGCCCGACGATGTACCACGCGTGTTCCAGATCGCCGGAATGCATTCCGGACTCTTCGGTGACGATCGTATGGCCGGGAGCCATTTCCGCCAGGCGTCCGAGGACAAAATCCTCAGATTTCCGGTCGGTTTCCGTAACAGGGTCATCGCTGTGGCCCTTGCTGCTGACCTGATGGGTCAGCCAATACCCTTCGCGCAGGATCGCTCCTGCTTCCCGTGCAAGTTCACAAATATCCTGAAGTTGAATGTCGCTCATATCCTTACGCTTTACTGATAAATATTATTCCATTGCGGGACCGCGCAGCGGTCCGCGGAACGGCTGAACTGCTCCATGTTCCACAGCAGGCTGCGGGAACCGATCCGGTCCCGGATGCCGCAGATATTGACAGCGGAAAGCCCGGTGGAAATGTTGAAATACAGCGGGACCGCGGGGAGTTCCTCCGCGTAGATCTGCCGCGCGTCCTTCTCCGCCGTATCCGGCAGCAGACAGGCAGCGTCATATTCCTCATTCCGGTAGCCGCCGACGTTCGTACCGACCCAGTGGTTTGCCGCTTCGGGCACCCGGTCAGACATATACAGGAAACAGGCATTGCCGCCGGAAGCCCAGGCAAACATTGCGGCGTCAAAATTCCGTCCGAAGATCACACCGTCCGGCCCCTGCGCGTACAGCTCACCCGGTGAAAGCGGTTCCGTTTCGACAGCAATGCCGCAGCGGGCAAGATCCTCCCGGATCCGTTCACCGGCGGCCAGCGCCGCAGCCGAGTTCCCGGTCTGCAGCGTAAAAGCGAGCTTCGTCCCGTACATATAGCCCGATGCCCGGGTCGCGATGCGGGTGCCTTCCGGATCATCCCCGGAGACGGTCCAGCCGAGCTCATCCAGCGCCTGCATGGCGGCATCCGGATCGTAAGCCGCAGCGCTCAGCGACGGATCGTGGCCGCTGTGGTCTGTGGGGTAAAAGTCTGCCGGCACTTCCGACTGTCCGTAAAAGATCTCACGGATCAGCGCCGTCCGGTCGATACACTGCGCGATGGCAGTGCGGAGGGCCGGCGCGGTAAACAGTGACACTGCGCCGTAGGAAACCGGTTTCAGATCAAAAACGATTTCCTGCCGTGTCAGTTCCGGCCGGATATAAGCTGCATAGAACCCGTCCCGGACGCCCTCAACGACTTCCTCCATGTCGGCGCTCAGGTCAACAGAAGGATCGATGATGTCGCAGCTGCCGGAACGGAGCGCTTCCAGGTTATTGTCGCCCGGACGTCCGTAAAAGCGGTAGACGATGCGGTCAAAGAAGGGTTCGCTGCCGTCTGTGGAAACATAATAGGGGTTGCGTTCGGCAACGATCTCCTGTCCCTTTTCCCAGCTGCTGATCTGCCAGGCGCCCCAGCCCAGCGGGCGGGTGTTGACTTCTTCGGAAGCACGGATCATTTCCGCGCTCATTCCCTTCATGACATGCTTCGGCAGCGGGATCCAGAACACCCCGGAGGGATCATCCGTCCGGTACCCCGGCAGCCCCCGCCACACGACGGTATGTTCATCCGGGGCGGTATAGCTGTCGGTCAGGTTGTAGAGCCGCTTGGAGGCGTTGATTCCCTTCATTCCGTTTACGCTCATCGAAAAGACCGAGTCTTCAGCGGTCAGCGGCGTCCCGTCATTCCAGAACAGATCCTCCCGGAGATGGAACGTGATCACCGTCCGCGGGAGTTCCGCACTTTCGGTGACAGCGGTCCATTGGGCAAGGCAGCCGGTCCCGGTGCAGCCCTCCGCCGGGTTGGCGGGAAGGAAGACGGTCCCCGGCTTCATCTCGGCTGGATCCCCGTTGATATCAACAACGATATCGCCGCGCTGTACGGAGACAGTTTCCTCGGTTACGTCGATCCCCGTAAAGATGACCGGATCGGCCTTTCCGTCACCGGTGTCAAAAGGCCCGTCATAGATGCTTTCCAGTACGGACCACACCGCGCTGCCTGAGTCATCATAGAAGAACAGGGTGGAAGGTTCCTTTCCCAGACAGATCGTCAGCGTTTCAACTTTTTCGGGCGTTGCGGTCGGTTCGGGCGTAGGGGAAGGCTGCTCCGTGGCAGTCACGGCCGCAGTTTCCGTCGGCCGTTCCTCGGCGATCTCCGTCAGGATGCTGTTGAGATCGGGGGTCGGCTCCCCCGGCACCTGATTCGGGGTCGGGATATTGCAGGAGGCGGCAAGGACCGCCAGCACCGCCGCGATCATGATCCGGAACGCGGCCGCGCCGAAACGCGCCGCGGGGATGGTCTTTTCAGAAGTTTTTCTCATCATAGGGTCCTGTTAAATTCATTTGCTGATAAGGTCTGATCAGGCACTGCCCTTGAACTCCTCCGTCGTTGCCCGGTTCTCCGCGGAGATCCCTTCGCGGATAAAGACTTTTTTGACCGTCAGGAAAAGGATCTTCAGGTCCAGCAACGGGGTCCAGTTGTCCACGTACCAGACGTCCAGCCGGAATTTTTCCTCCCAGCTGATGGCGTTGCGCCCGTTGACCTGGGCCCAGCCCGTGATCCCGGGAAGAACGTCATGCCGTCTGCGCTGTTCCGGCGTGTAGAGCGGCAGATATTTTACCAGCAGCGGCCGCGGGCCGACCAGGCTCATATCCCCCTTCAGGACGCAGAACAGCTCCGGCAGCTCATCCAGGCTGGAGGCCCGCAGGATCCGCCCGAAGCGGGAAAGCCGTTCCTCATCCGGAAGAAGGTTGCCTTTGCTGTCCGCTGCGTTTTTCATCGAGCGGAACTTATACAGGCGGAAAATCTTCCCGTGCAGACCCGGCCGTTCCTGGCTGAAAAGCACCGGGGAACCGAGGTTGACCCGGACCAGCAGCGCGAGTATCAGCAGCAGCGGGGAAAGCACAATCAGCCCCACTGCTGACGCGGTGAGGTCAAAAGCTCTCTTGATGATTTGATAAACGCTCCGTTTCACGCCCGTATCCTGCCTTAATCAGATTGGTTTTATTGTAGCATAAACCGGCGCAGGGGATTCGGAATTATAATAATCCCGGGAGGGATATGCCGAATGGACCACTATAAATTCTTCTGCAACCGAGAGTGTGAATATTTCCCCTGCCACAAAGGGGTCGACCCCGAACACTTCAACTGTTTGTGCCGCATATTCCGGAAAACTACGCCCATATCATCCGCAGGTTTGCGGAGATCGCGGAGCTGGCAAAGAAAAAATGACCCGGCTCATTCCGAACCGAGGACCGTGCTGATGCCGTTCATGGCATCCGTACTGCCGCCCTCGACCGCGCTCTGAAGCGCGGCATCCCCCACGATCCGCAGCGAACCGCCGTTCCGGACCATGCGTACGATGAGGAACTGCGGGAGCAGCGGCAGATCGTCCCGGGCCAGAAGTTCATCGTAAATTTCAGCCACAGCCGCGTCCGGATCCTCAGCCGGTCCGTTTTCGGTCACCTGCTCGGCGAAAAGCTGTCCGGCCTTCGCCATGATCGCAAGCGTATCCGGCGCACTCAGGACCACATCCGCGCTCAGTCCGTTTTCCCCGGAGGGGAGGATATTTTCGGCGGAAACCAGCGTGAGGTTCCGGTAGACCGTCCTGCCGAGCGCGGTACCCGGATCCCGCAGCAGCTGAGCGGTCTCAGGCGTCATCAGCTCCCGGGCACCGGCCAGGTCCCCGCCGGCAATGCGCCCGATGAAGGTCCGCAGCAGTTCCTGCGCCTCCTCCGGTCCCGGCGGACGGTTCAGCCGGTACACATAAACTCCCGCGATCAGCGCGAAAATCAGCCCCGCGCACACGAACAGAAACAGCAGATTCCGCTTTGTCACCGCACCTCCGTGAATACCTCATTCCAGCCACAGGTACCGAAGATCAGCTCGAGAAAAGCCTTCCGCTCTCCGGCATCCAGAAAACGCGGCTGTGAATAATTTTCCAGAATGATCGTTTCGAGCCGGTTCCCGAGATAGCGACCGTCATAAAAATAATGCCGGTCAAAGAAAGAAGTCCGCTCAACATCGCTCATCTGGTCGAAAAGCAGGTTGCCCAGCCCGAAATGGATGAACGTATCCCCGACAAAGGTCATTCCCTGCGGGATGTGCGCCTGGGACCCGCTGATGACATCCGGTCCGGCTTCCCGCGCGATCTCAAAAAAGTCATGGCTCTCCAGAGCAGGCACATCGTACCAGGTCCATTCCAGATGCTGGAAGGTCACCACCGTCAGCCAGCCCTCAGCCTTCAGCTCCGTGATCTGCTGCTTCATCTTCGCCAGATCACAGCGGGCCGCACCGGAGTGTCCCTCCGCGGCCCAGACGGTCTCCGGACCGATCGCGTTGCAGCCGATGAGTGCGATCCGGTTGCCGTTATGTTCGATCAGCAGCGGCGCCTGCGCCTCTTCCTGAGAATGTCCGCCGCCATAGGTCAGCATGCCTTTTTCCCCGTACAGGTCCAGCGAGCAGTCAAACGGCTCATACCCCCAGTCGGCGTTATGATTGCCGGTCAGTTCGATGATATCGGCGCCCACCGCCTCAAGAATGGCAATATACGACGGATCGGAACAGAATCGGGCCTCCCGTCGCAGCGGCACGGCAGGCGGGCAGTCCGGCGTGAAAGAGGCTTCGTTGCTGATATGGGTCAGATCGGAAGCTGAAAGGGTTTCGGCAATGTTTTCGACAGGGACCAGCAGCCCGTCCGTTTCGGCATGATAGGCAAAATTCCGGGCCATGGCGGTCGTTCCCGTCAGGGTCAGCGTGGTGAGCTTTTCCCGGTCGTAGTTGGAGGCCTGTCCTTCCGGCAGCGGCAGGCTGAGCGCATAGGCGGCCGGGTCAAAGGAAAGCGAAAACGGCGAAACGCCGTCCACATCCATCACCTTCCAGCGCGGGTCCAGCTGATCGAACGGGACCAGTGCCAGGCAGCCTTCCCGTTCCCAGGCATACGGAAGCAGCGCGTCCGGCTCCATCGCCGCAACCGCCGCCCCGCCGGCAGGCGCACCCCATTCCCCGCTGAAAGAAATCAGGGTCCCGGGCGCCATGATCAGCTCCGTGATCCCCTCCGCGGCACCGCCTCCCCAGACCGTCCTCAGGTCCGCAAGCGGGACCCCGTCTGAAACGGTAGGGTAAGGCGCCGTCAGCACGTAAACCATCTCAGACGCGGCACAGCTTCCGGCAGCGCCCGTCAGCAGAAAGACAAACACCCATCCGCAGAGAATACGGAAGATTTTTTTCATATCGATATTGATACCCATGGTTTTATTATAGCCTCAAACCATGCCGCCTCAGTCCCCGATCCGGACGATCTCCGTGGCCGTGCGCTCGCAGAAGACCCGGTCATGCTCCACAAAAATGATGGCCGGCTGCCAGGTCAGGATGGCGTTTTCGATCTGGATGCGGGAAAGGATATCCACAAAGTTGAGCGGCTCGTCCCAGATAAACAGGTTTGCATCCTCACACAGGCTGCGGGCCAGCAGCACTTTTTTCTTCTGTCCGTCGCTGTAATCCTCGATCCGGGCGTTGTACTGCGGTCCGGTAAAATCCAGCTTTCCGAGCATCGCCCGGAAACGTTCCTCATCGACCCCGCAGGAAAGCGCATATTCCGACAGCGTCCCGTGAAGGTCCGAGGCGTCCTGGGGCACAACGGAGATCTTCAGCCGTTCGGGTCGGACCAGCTGCCCGGTATAGCGGATATCCGCCCCGCACAGGAGCTTCAGCAAGGAAGTTTTCCCGCAGCCGTTCTTCCCGGTGAGCGCGATCCGGCTGCCCGGCCGGACCTCAAAGCTGACACCGGAACAGACCTGCCGCTCCCCGTAATAAAGGGAGACGTCCCGCAGCTGCATCAGGCTGCTCCCGCTGAACGGGGTCTGGATGATCTTGACGGGAAAGGCCCGCTCGATGTTTTTCAGCAGTCCGGTCTTTTCCTCGATCGCCGCTTCCTGCCTGCCCCGGATCGCCTTCGCGCGCTGATTGGCTTTTCTGGACTTCTCCCCGAGCCAGGGACGGCGTCCGCTTTTGCTGTCGATCTTGTTCGGATCCCCTCCGATCTTTTCCCGTTCGGAATGGTCCGCCCACTGTGCTTTTTCGGCGGCAGACTTCCGCAGACGGGTGATCTCCTTCACCAGCTTCTCATTTTCGCTCATCTCGAAGGCATCCTGCCGCTCCCGGTTCGTCTGCCAGGTGCTGAAATTACCCTGCTGGATCTCAATATCGGCTTTGTTGATCGAAAGGATATGGTCCACACAGCCGTCCAGGAACGCCCGGTCATGGGAGACCAGGATAAAGCCGCGCTTGCTGCCGAGGTAGCGGCTGACGATCTCCCGCCCGTGCATATCCAGATGATTGGTCGGCTCATCGATCAGCAGAAAGCGGTCAGGCCGCTGAAAAAGCAGACAGAGCATCATCTTCGTCTGCTCCCCGTTGGAAAGCGAAGCGAACGGACGCTCCAGCACGTCATCGCTGACCTCCAGACGGTCCATCTCCTGCTGAAGGCGCCAGAGCTCATAGCCCGGCGACAGCTCTTCCAGCAGTTCGGACGTGACCCGCTCCCTGCCGCGGACAGGATAAGGGAAATACTCGAACCGCACCGGCGAGCTGATCGTCCCCCGGTACTCGTACTTTCCCTGCAGCAGGTTCAGGAACGTCGTTTTGCCGCGTCCGTTGCGGCCGATAAAGCCAAGCTTCCAGTCCGTATCGATACGGAAGCTGACATCTTCAAATATATTGTTGTAACTGCCTTCGTAGGCAAATGTAAGATGGGAAACAGCGATCTGCGCCATAGATAGTATCCTCCTGTCGTTTTGAATATGGAAAATTCAACAGAAAGATCATTTGCGCATCGGTCACCTCAGTTTTCAGTCTAACATAAAGCCGGCGGGCTGTCAAGCCACCTGTCTCCGGGCTCACGAATTTTGATTTTTGATTTGACACATTATGACGAATAAGGTATGCTTAAAGAGCGTCCGGGCGGGACCGGCGCGGCGGAGACTATCGAACCTTGTCAGGTCCGAGAGGAAGCAGCAATAAGGTAGTTCTTCCGGGCGCCGCCGGCAAACCTGTCCGGGCGCATTTTTTATACCAATATCCGGAGGCAGCATGAACGAAAACAAGACCCCTGAATTCTGCGTTTATGATGGATCAGACTACCAGAAAGCGTTCTGGGATGACGCCAACCGCGCTTATGAAGACCGGTCCGAGGATATCGCTTTCAAAAAGCTGCTGCCGAAATCCGGCAAACGCATGCTGGAGATCGGGGCCGGTGCCGGCCGCAACACCCCGCGCTACACCGGCTATGAAAAGATCTATCTTTTCGACTACGCGCTCACCCAGATGCAGCAGGCCAAACAGAATCTCGGGGAATCCGACCGCTTCGTTTTTGCCGCTGCAGATGTTTATCACCTGCCCTACAACGACAATGTCTTCGACGGGGCAACGATGATCCGCGTGATCCATCATCTCTCCGAGATCGATCCGGCCATGGCAGAGATCCAACGGGTCATGGAAAAGGACAGCACCTTTATCCTGGAGTTTGCCAACAAACGCAACATCAAGGCGATCCTGCGCTGGCTGACCGGGAAACAGAAATGGAACCCCTTTACCAGGGAAAAGGCAGAGATCGTCAAACTCAACTACGACAACCACCCGGACACCATCAAAGAGACCCTGGAGAACCACGGCTTCCGCATCGAACGGGCGCTTTCCGTCTCCAACCTGCGCATCGGTGCACTGAAAAACAACCCGAAGAACCTAAACTGGATGCTGAAGGTGGAGGATGTCATGCAGGACCTCTTCGCGGGCATCAAGCTCAGCCCGAGCGTTTTCCTGAAGTGCACGCAGACCGAAGGCGCGCATTATGACCCGAACGCCCCGGTCTTCAAATGCCCGGCCTGCGGCAGCATCCGCCTGAACGAGACAAAGGAAGCCGTCACCTGCCCGGACTGCGGAAAAGTCTACCCCATCACAGACGGCATTTACAACTTCCGCCTGGAATAAGCGCGGAGCGCGGGCGCTCCCGCTTTAGTGTGAAGAGTGCAGTGTGAAGAGTGAAGTTATGGTGACGCTGCGCGTCGGATCTTGATGTGCTCCATACGGCCTGCAGCCGTCCATGATGAAAAGTAAATAACTGAGGTGCCGGCTCCGCCGGCGGTAAAATGGCGCTTCGCGCCATTTTTTTGATTTGCGCAGCCTGTTGCCGGCGGCCTGCTCCTGACTTCCGGAAAGGGGGTGACAGTTCCTTCGGCACTGCACCCGTTCCCCTGCGCGAAGCGCATACAGATCCGACGCGAAGCGTCACCGCTTTCCCTGTCCCTGAATCCTACCCCCTGACAACTGCGCGAAGCGCATATTTGGCACACAACTTGCACCTTAATCTCATTGGAGACAGGAGAGATGAGAAAAACAGCAGTGCTGCTATTCTGCGGCGTTATTTTATGTTTATGCGGATGCCGGCGTTCCCGTTTTAAGGGCGTCGACACGGTCAGCTATGTACCGCCGACCCTTGTTGCAACTGTTGTTAACACTCCCACCGTAAGCCCCATCACACCCATGCCCACGTCAGCCATGAACTTTGACTGCACGCCGTACCTGTCGTATGTGGACGACGTGACGGTCCCGGACGGCTCGACTTTCGTCCCCGGCGACAGGATCACCAAGACCTGGGCGGTGCGGAATGACGGCGACTGTACCTGGAACGACAAATTCTCGCTCCGCTACATCGACGGCTCCGCCATGGGTGCCGAAAGCAGACAGGAACTCCCGCCGTTAGCACCCGGTGAAGAAGGAGAAGTCACCGTGGTCTTTACCGCCCCGCAGAACGCGGGCAGCTATTACAGCGGCTGGCAGGCCTACGACGCCCAGGGCAATGCCTTCGGGGACGACATTTATATGGAGATCTATGTCGACCCCTACCATACCATTGATGAAACACAGGGAGACAACAGCAATGATCAGCAGCAATACGGTTACGGTTATTATTAGACGCGCCGGACTTCTGCTGGCGGCGGCCCTGCTGCTTTGCGCAGCGGTGCTCCCGGCAGCGGCGCAGTCCATGGTCCCGGACGGTTTCGACTGGTCCATCTATCAGAACGGGGATGACTGGGACAGCTGGGGCAGCTACCCCCAGCCGGAAACCAATTACGGCTACCAGGATCCCTTTACCTATGACTGGTACGGCCAGACCTACCAGATGGACAACTGGTATTCCGCCCCTCAGTACGGAGAAGACAACAGCGGCTGGTGGGACAGCTTCGGCGCTCCCGACACCGGCAGCGCCCCGGTCACCGGCACGGAAGGGACCGATGACGGCTGGTTCTACCTTTCCGTGGATGACTATTTTGATGATTTTGACAGCTGGAGCGGTACGGTGGAAGTCCCGCAGTCCGCGTATGTCAGCGGCTTCACCGGCTACGCCCAGAGCTACAACCTGGACTGCGAAGCCCGCTCGGCGGTCGACCTGGCCGCCTATTACGGCGTCAGCATTTCCCACTCCGACTTTCTGAACACCCTGCCGAAATCCGATGACCCGAACACGGGCTTCGTCGGAAATTACACGGATGCCCGCGGGAAGATCCCGCCCTCATCCTACGGTGTTTACCAGGACCCGATCGCGAACCAGCTGCGCCGCTACGGACTCAATGCCTACGGCGCCTATGCATACACCCAGAACGCCCTGATGGCGCAGATTGCATCCGGCAACCCGGTGATGGTCTGGGTCGTCGGCAACACCGAGATCGGCTATTCCGTTCCCTACACCCCGGCCTCCACCGGACGGACGACCCTCGTCGTCCCCTTTCAGCACACGGTCGTGGTGATTGGTTATGACGCCAACAGCGTCACCATCCAGGATGGGGGAATGAAATATACCCGCGACTGGAACACCTTCCTGGTCTCCTGGGGCGCCCTCGGCAACCGCGCCGTTTACGTGATGTAACACGCCCGCGGGCTCCCGATTTTTTGCA